>NZ_JBFRFA010000001.1:0-248692 GCF_052114585.1 Pedococcus sp. 2YAF34 | reverse complement strand
GGCCCTAGTCCGCGCGGGCCGGCCCGACCGGCCCGGTCGCCCGCCCCTACCAGGGGCGGGCGGGGGCGAGGTCGCGGGTGTCGTCGACCGGCACCCAGCCCTCGCCCGTGTGCACGTACTCGTGCCGCGGCCCGTGGGCAGCGAGGTCGGCGACCGCGGCGAGCAGCCGCTGGACGTGGGCGGCGGTCGTGGCCAGGCCGATGCTGGCTCGCACGGCGGTGTCGGGGCCCTCGGCGTACGGGTCGTCGAGGAGCGTGTCCACGCACAGGTGCGCGCAGAACTTGCCGTCGCGCACGCCGATCCCGTGCTCGGCCGACAGGACCGCGGACACGAGCGAGGAGTCGACCCCGTCGACCGTGAACGTCGCGACCGCGACCCGCTCGTGGCCGTCACCGAACAGCGAGTAGGTCTGCACGCCGTCGATGTCGCGCAGGCCGTCGAGCAGGGCCTTGCCCAGGAGCTGCTCGTGCGCCTCGACGGCTTCGCCGTGCTCGCGCAGAGCGTGGCAGGCGGCGGCCAGCGCGATGGCCCCGATGACGTTGGGGCTGCCGCCCTCGTGCCGCGCCGAGCCCGTGTGCCACTGCACCCCGTGCTCGGTGACCGCCTTGGTGGCACCGCCGCCGGGCAGGTAGGGGGCCGCGGCGTCGAGCCAGTCGGCGCGACCGGCGAGGACGCCTGCCCCGAAGGGCGCGTAGAGCTTGTGCCCCGACAGGACGACGTAGTCGACGCCGAGCTCGCCGAGGTCGATGCGGCGGTGGGGGGCGTACTGCGCGGCGTCGAGGACGACGCGGGCACCAGCGCGCCGCGCGACCGCCGCCAGCTCGCGGATCGGCCAGACCTCGCCGGTCACGTTGGACGCGCCCGTCAGGACGACGAGACGGTTGCGGCCCTGGCGGGTCCGCAGGGCCTCCCGGAGCAGGACGACCGCGTCGGCGGCGCTGCCGGGCACGGGGATCCGGACCGTCTGGCGGGCCTTCCACGGCAGCAGTGCCGCGTGGTGCTCGGACTCGAAGACGAACACCGAGGTGTCGCGGGGGAGCGAGCGGGACAGCAGGGTGAACGAGTCGGTGCTGTTGCGGGTGAAGACGACCTCGTCCCCCTCGCGCGCCCCGACGAAGGCCGCCACCTCCGCGCGGGCCTGCTCGTACCAGCCGCTCGTCACCGCGGAGGCGTAGCCCTTGCCGCGGTGCACCGAGGAGTAGGTCCGCAGCGCCGTGTCGACGGCGGCCTTCACGCTGACCAGCGCCGGGGTCGAGGCGGCGTGGTCGAAGTTGGCGTAGTCGGTCGGGCCGTCCAGGGTCGGGACGGGCAGCCCGCCGGACACGACGGCGGGCAGTGCTGA
Source organism: Pedococcus sp. 2YAF34 (assembly GCF_052114585.1). Taxonomy (NCBI): domain Bacteria; kingdom Bacillati; phylum Actinomycetota; class Actinomycetes; order Micrococcales; family Intrasporangiaceae; genus Pedococcus; species Pedococcus sp. 2YAF34. Next base: position 247,350 of record NZ_JBFRFA010000001.1, on the reverse strand, counting down.
GGCGCTGAGGGAGCGCACGGGCAGGGGCGGGACTGCGCGCAGGTGCTCGCGGGCGTGGGCCAGGGGAGCGGTACGGCGCGTCGCCGCCCGGGAGGCCTCGGGAGTGGTGGGCGGGGTGCTGGCTATCGACACGGAGGTCAGCTCCTGGGTCCGGTGGACCCGGGCTGGGCTCGGGTCCGCGCTTGCCACCTGCTCCTGCAGGCGGCCCGGTCGTCACCCGGAGCACCCCACCGCGGTGGAGGGTTGCTGGTCAGCAAGCCGGGGCTGTGCGCTGACACTCATGACCTTGGTCGACGACGGTAGCGGCCGGCTCGGGGCGGCTCCAGCAGGTGGACCGACCTTCCCGTCATCTGAGACGTGCGGCTGGCTGGTGCGCCTGCGCCGACGCCCGGACGGTGTCCCGGAGGATCCGTGGTCGTCGGCGCAGGCCCCGCCAGACGCCCGCCCAGAGTGGCACCGGCACGCCGTATGGCGACAGGGGTGAGCCCCGTCCGTGTCCGAAGTGATGCACCGGCCTCACCCGTTCGGGGGAGGGGCGGCCCGCGGTCGGAGGGACAGATTGGGCGCAGTGCGACGCGTGTGACGCGTGTGTCCGGTGTGGCCGTCGCGTAGCCTGCGGACCATGGCCACACGTCCGTCCACCTCGACGCGCTCCTCCTCGGCCGGGCAGGCGCGCAAGGGCACCACCACGCGCCCTGCCAACCGCCGTTCCCCTGCGCCACGCAAGCAGCCCGCGCGGGGCAAGGCCAGCGGCGGCGGCCTGCCCCTACCGCTGCGCGCGGTCCGGGGGACGTGGATGGGGATGGCGCACGTCGCAGGCGGCGCCGTCCGCCGGGTCGGCAGCAGCGCCCGCGACCTCGAGCCGGAGCACCGTCGCGACGGCCTCGGCTTCACCCTCCTCGGCCTCGCCATCCTCGTCGCCGCCCGCGAGTGGTGGGCCTTCGAGGGTGCGCTCGGCGACGTCGTCCACGCGGTCGTGGCCGGCACCTTCGGCCGCGTCGCCTACGCCGTGCCGCTGGCCCTGCTCTTCCTCGGCCTGCGCCTGCTGCGGGCGCCCCAGGACGACGGCGCGACGTCGCGCATCGGCATCGGCCTCGGTGCGCTCGCCTTCGCCGCCTGTGGCCTGGCCCACGTGTCACAGGGGATCCCTACCCCACCGCAGGGCGCCGACGGCATGCGCGAGGCCGGCGGCATCATCGGCTTCCTCGCCTCCAGCCCGCTCGAGGCGGCGGTCTCCGTGTACGGCACGGTCCCGATCCTGCTCATGCTCGGCTTCTTCGGCCTCCTGGTCATGACGGCCACGCCGGTGCACATGATCCCCGAGCGCCTCGCCGAGCTGCGCGACCACCTGCTGCACCGCGCGGCCGTCGAGCCCGAGCCGGTCGAGGTCGTCGAGGACAAGCCGCGCCGCCGTCGCCGCGTGATCGAGCCCGAGGGGCCCCTCGACGGCGACGAGGCCTTCGAGAAGGCCGCCGTGGTCGTCCCGGACGGCAAGGGCCTGCGCCCCGGCGAGAAGCGACCCACCGCTCCCGGCGTCCTCGCGCCCGGTGCCGCGGGGGCCGCCGCTGCGGCCGCGCCGACCCGCCCGCCCGTGGTCGAGAAGGCCACCCTCGAGGCGCCGCCGACGACCCCGCTGCCGCAGCGGGTCGAGCAGCTCGCCCTCGCCGGCGACATCACCTACACCCTGCCGGACAACGCCCTGCTCGAGCCGGGCTCGCCCCACAAGTCGCGCAGCGCGGCCAACGACCGTGTCGTCGAGGCCCTCACCCAGGTGCTCGACCAGTTCGACATCGACGCGCAGGTGACCGGCTTCAGCCGCGGCCCGACGGTCACCCGCTACGAGGTGGAGCTCGGCCCCGGCATCAAGGTCGAGCGCGTCACCGCCCTGTCCAAGAACATCGCGTACGCCGTCGCCTCGGCCGACGTCCGCATCCTGTCGCCCATCCCGGGCAAGTCGGCCATCGGCATCGAGATCCCCAACACCGACCGCGAGAAGGTCAGCCTCGGCGACGTCCTGCGCAGCCAGGCGGCCCGCGGGAACGAGCACCCGATGGTCATGGGCGTCGGCAAGGACGTCGAGGGCGGCTACGTCATCGCCAACCTCGCGAAGATGCCCCACCTGCTCGTCGCGGGTGCGACGGGCGCCGGCAAGTCGAGCTTCGTCAACTCGATGATCACCTCGATCCTCATGCGCTCGACGCCCGACGAGGTCCGCATGGTCCTGGTCGACCCCAAGCGCGTGGAGCTCACGGCGTACGAGGGGATCCCGCACCTCATCACCCCGATCATCACGAACCCCAAGAAGGCCGCCGAGGCCCTGCAGTGGGTCGTGCGGGAGATGGACACGCGCTACGACGACCTCGCCCAGTTCGGGTTCAAGCACGTCGACGACTTCAACAAGGCGGTCAAGGCCGGCAAGGTGAAGCCGCTGCCCGGCAGCGAGCGCGTCATCCACCCCTACCCGTACCTGCTGGTCATCGTCGACGAGCTCGCCGACCTCATGATGGTCGCCCCGCGCGACGTCGAGGAGTCGATCGTCCGCATCACCCAGCTGGCGCGCGCCGCCGGCATCCACCTCGTCCTGGCGACCCAGCGCCCGTCCGTCGACGTCGTCACCGGCCTCATCAAGGCCAACGTGCCGTCGCGCATGGCGTTCGCGACGTCCTCGCTCGCCGACAGCCGGGTCGTCCTCGACCAGCCCGGCGCGGAGAAGCTCATCGGCCAGGGCGACGCGCTGTTCCTGCCCATGGGCTCCAGCAAGCCGATGCGCGTCCAGGGCGCCTGGGTCACCGAGTCCGAGATCCAGGACGTCGTCAAGCACGTCACCGACCAGCTCAAGCCCAGCTACCGCGAGGACGTCACCGTCGTCGCGGCCAAGAAGCAGGTGGACGACGACATCGGCGACGACCTCGACCTGCTGCTGCAGGCGACCGAGCTCGTCGTGACGACGCAGTTCGGGTCGACGTCGATGCTGCAGCGCAAGCTGCGCGTCGGGTTCGCCAAGGCCGGCCGCCTCATGGACCTGCTCGAGTCGCGCGGTGTGGTCGGGCCGTCGGAGGGCTCCAAGGCCCGCGACGTGCTCGTCAAGCCCGACGACCTGGCCACGACGCTCGCGCTCATGCGCGGCGACGAGGTGCCCGACCCCGAGCCGGTCTTCGACGGCCAGGCGGCTCCCGACCTGCAGGGCGCGGCTGGCGACGTCGAGCGGACCGACGCGGTGCCGGTGGGGACCTACGCCCCCGGCTACGCGCCCGACGCGCGCTACGCGAACGACCCCGTGGCGGCGCAGTACGCCGGCCGCGAAGAGGTCGAGGAGCCGGCCGACGCCTGGGAGCTCACTGGCCGGGACTGAGTCTCCGCCGGGGCGTCGGCGGGCACGGCCCGGACCGGCGCTGGGGAGCGTGCTGGGCGCGGCCGTCGTCCACGTCGCCCGCGCCAACGCCGTCGACGTGGCGGTCTTCCTCGGCACCGCCGTCCTCATGCTCGTGGTGCTACGGCGCGACCTGCCGCCACGGACGCCGCCCCGGTGGCTGTCCGGGAGGTGGGCCGGACCGGTGGCGGCCTCGGTCGTGGGGCTGGTCGTTGCCGTGCAGCCGCGGGCGTCAGTCGCCGTCCAGCTGACGCTCGCCGTGGTCGGCTTGGTGGGCCTCGTGGTGGTGCTGCGGGCGGGGGAGGGCGCGCCCGTGCCGCGGCTGCCCACCGCACGCGCCTGGGTCTGGACCGTCCCACTGCTGGCCGGCTGCCTGCTCGAGCTCGCCGACCTCCTCTCCCAGCCGGACGCGCAGACCGACAACCCCGACCACCCGACGTTGAGCACCCTGGTCGACCCCCTGCTCGAGGGACGGCCCATCCGGGTGGTCGTGGCGGTCTGCTGGGCCCTGGCCGGGTGGGTCCTCCTGCGGGCCCTCGCGGAGCGGGGGAGCCGGCGGTGACGGCCCGGGCCCTGACCGCCACGGCCAACGTCGCGCTGCTCGCCTGCCTCGTGGTCCTGGCAGCGGTCGCGCAGCGTCGTCCCGACGTCGTGCCGCGGGTGTCGGAGGTCGTGCGGGAGGCCGCGCGCACCCGGGCGGGCCAGCTGCTCCTGCTGCTCGTGTGGTGGTGGCTGGGGTGGCACTTCCTGCTCGCGGCGTGAGACCGGCGCCCCCGCCGGAATGGATGGCGCACGTCCCGTCGTTGCGAACCCTGTGACCGCAGCCCCCGAGATCGCAGCCCCCGACACCCTCGTCCCGACGCCGGACGGCGTGCCCGTCGACGCCGCTGCCGTCGATGTCCGCACCCCGACCGTCCCTGCCCCGGAGACGGCGCCGACCGGTCGGGCCTACCTGCGCTTCGTCCTGGTGCTCGGGGCCCTCATCGCCATCGGGCCCCTGACGATCGACACCTACCTGCCCGCGCTGCCCTCGATCACGCGCGACCTCGGGGCGTCCGAGTCGGCCGTCCAGCTCACCCTCACCGGCATCCTGCTCGGTATGGGGCTCGGGCAGCTGCTCGTCGGGCCGCTCGCCGACGCCGTGGGCCGCCGCCGCCCCCTCATCGCCGGACTGGCGCTGCACATCGCGGCCTCGGTGTTCTGCGCCTTCGCGCCGTCGATCGAGCTGCTGACCGTCGGTCGCGTCCTGCAGGGCCTGGGCAATGCCGCCGTCGCCGTGGTCTCGATGGCCATGGTGCGGGACCAGTTCGCCGGGTCGGCCGCGGCCACCATGCTGTCGCGCCTGATGCTCGTGATGGGCCTGGCCCCGGTGCTGGCGCCGACCCTCGGCGGAGCCATCCTGCAGGTGACCTCGTGGCGCGGGGTGTTCGTCCTGCTCGCCGTGGCCGGAACCATGATGGTGACGCTGGCGTCGTTCGCCCTGCGCGAGACCCTGCCGGCGCACCGCCGTCGCAGGCTGGCGTTCCGCCCGGTCGTGGCGACCTACGGCTCCCTGCTGCGCGACCGCACCTTCGTCGGGCTGGTGCTGATCAGCGGCCTGATGTTCGCGACGCTGTTCTCCTACATCGGCGGCTCGTCGTTCGTGCTCCAGGACATCTACGGCCTGAGCGTCGCGCAGTTCGGCCTGGTGTTCGGGCTCAACTCGCTCGGCTTCCTGACCGGTTCGCAGGTCAACCCGTTCCTGCTGCGGCGGTTCGAGCCCCAGCTGCTCGTCCGCGCCGGCGTCACCATCGGCGCCGTGGCGGCCCTGCTCATGGTCACCTCCGCCGCCACCGGGTTCGGTGGACTGCCCATGGTGCTGGCGCCGCTGTGGTTCATCCTCCTCGCGTGCGGCCTGACCCTGCCCAACACCCCGGCCCTGGCACTGACGCGTCACGGCGAGGCGGCAGGCACCGCCGCAGCGCTCCTCGGCGCCGCCCAGTTCGTCATCGGCGGCGCGGCTGCGCCCCTCATCGGCGCGATGGGCTCCGACTCGGCCGTCCCGATGACGCTGGTCATGGCGCTCACCGCCTCCCTGGCCCTCGTCGTCGCGACCCTGACGCTGCGCGGAAGGCTCACCCCGGCCTGACGGTCCGCGTCGCCCTCAGCCGGTCCCGGCGAACGGTCGCACCGGCGGCCCGGCAGGGGGCTCGGCGAGGCCGGCCCGGATGTGGCCCACGAGGGCGGCCAGCGGGGCCGGGACCTGGGAGGGCGTCAGGGCTGAGGCGAGCGCCTGTGCCACGACGAGCTTGCGCCCCGAGGTGGTTCCCGCGAACCGCCGCAGCTGGTCGTGCACCGGCCGGCCGTCCCACGCGGGCTGCCGCCGGAACGCCAGGAAGCGGTCCAGGAGGCCGAGCCCGGCCAGCACCTCCTGCACCCGGGCCGTGCCGAGCGCGCGCACCAGCTCGTCCTCGAGGTCCCGGTCGCAGACGTGGAAGCCGAGCGCGGCCATGTCGGCCCGCGTGCCCACCGCGTGACCGACCGCTGCCAGGGCGCGGGACAGGAACGGTGCCTCGGCGGCGTCACCGAGGCCGAGGACCCGCGGCCCGGCGCCGTCGGACGCGTCTGCCACGAGTCGGACGAGGTGGTGGCGCACGTTGGTGACGCCGCCCATGTCCACGAGCTGCACGTCGTGGGCGCGGCCGTCCCCGACGCGGCCGTTCCCGACGTGGCCTTCCGCGAGAGACCCGACGCACGAAGGCGCGTCGAGGGCGAGGAGGGCCCGTACGGCGGCGACGTCGCTGCGGCCCTCGAGCAGGACCACGACCCGCGGAACCCTCGGCACGGGTCTCAGTTGCCCTCGAGGTCCTGCCCGCGCGAGCCACGGGCGGCATACACCTGGCAGTCGCTGCCGGTCGACGCCGCCAGGCGGGTGACGAGGTCGGCCCTGCCCTGGGCGGCGGCGATGACGCCCAGGAGGTAGCAGGTCTCCGGGTCGGGAGTCAGAGGGGCGGTCGACGAGACGCCGGCGGACGCCTCGACGGCCTCCAGCCGGACGGACTGACGGTGGTCGACCCAGCCGAGCGCGGCCAGGACCACCGCGACGAGCACGAGCGCGAACCCACGGCTCACCGGCCGTCCCAGCTCCATCGCCACGGCGAGCGGCTCGAGCGGCGAGGGCGGGCCGAACGGGCTTGGCTCGGACGGCGTCCCCGGCACGTCACCCGGCTCCTGCGTCCCTGCGTGCGTCGGTGTCCCCATGTCTCCCCCTGGTCGCTGGTCCTGCGGACGAGGGTAGGGGGGTCGCCCCGCCCGCGGGGCCGGAAGAGTGGATCTCCGAGCGGCTCAGTGCTCCTGGGTGCTGGTGTCGAGCAGGGCCGACAGCTGGTCGGCGAGCAGGACCGCGACCCGGCGCTGCTGCACGCTGGGGCGGGAGACGCGCGAGGCGGCGGTGAGGGTGAAGTAGCCGCGCTGCCGACCGCCCACGTACACCGGCAGGAGGATGACCTGGTCGATGGGCAGCCCGCTGCGGTCGACATCGAGGGTGAGCCCGGACCGGGTCACCGAGCCGTCCCGCCCCAGCACGGGGCCCCCGGGCAGGTGGGTCGACGCGTGGTACTCGCACGAGTCGAGGCGGAGCACGTCCCGGAGGCGGGCCGCGACCGCGGCGATCACGCGCTGGGGCTCGCCTCCGGGGGTCGCCACCGACTCGGCTGTCGCCATCACGCCGTCGAGGTACCCACGGGCGCGGCCGAGCTCGGCGCGCTGGCGCTGTCCCCACAGCGCGAGCTCGTTGACGGCGAACCCGACGAGCAGCAGCAGGACGGCCACCTGGACGTCCTCGGAGTCGTGGATGGTCAGGCTCTCGTAGGGCTTGGTGAGGAAGTAGTCGAAGCCGACCGCGCTGGAGACGGAGGCCGCGAGACCTGCGGGTCGCAGCCCGGTCGCGGAGGCGGCGACGATGAGCAGGGTAAGGGCGACGACGGCGCTGGCGTCGGGCAGCGGGCGGCCGGCTGCGGCGAGCACCCCGCACGCCAGGAACGGGACGACCAAGGCCACCGCGGTCACGGCACCACGTCGCGCTTCCAGGATCTCCTCGAGCTTCACGACTCCATGACGCCCACCGATCCCGCTGCAGGTCAAGGGACTTGATGCCTTGTTGACGCTGTGGGCCGCCCTGCGGCGCCGCCGCCTCGGGCAACGCCGTCAAGAACGCGTCAACGCCCGTCACCACGACGTCAAGGGGAGCCACCGGGCCGTCCGCCTGTCCTTCACTGGAGCCGTGATCGAGAACATCATCGCCGCAGTCGCCGGCATCGCCCTGCTCGTGTACCTCGTGTACGCGCTCGTCCGACCGGAGCGCTTCTGATGTCCGGGACCGTCAGTGGCCTGCTGACCATCGGACTGCTCCTCGCGCTCCTCGCCGTGTGCTACCACCCGCTCGGCGCCTGGATGGCCCATGTCTACAGCGACACGCGCCACTGGCGCGTCGAGCGGGTCCTCTACCGGCTCGTCCGGGTCGACCCGGACTCCGAGCAGGGGTGGCGGACCTACGCGGTCAGCGTGGTGGCCTTCTCGGTGGTGAGCATCCTCCTGCTCTTCGGGCTCATCCTCGTGCAGCTGCGACTGCCCCTCACGCAGGGCTCGCAGGGGATGGGTGCCACCACCGCCCTCAACACCGCGGTCTCGTTCGTCACCAACACCAACTGGCAGTCGTATGCCGGTGAGGTGGGAGCCACGCCGATCGTGCAGACGGTCGGGCTGACCGTCCAGAACTTCGTCTCGGCTGCGGTGGGCATGGCCGTCGCCGTGGCCCTCATCCGCGCCGCGGCGCGTCGTTCGGCTCGCGACATCGGCAACTTCTGGGTCGACCTGGTCCGCGGCTGCGTGCGCATCCTGCTCCCGATCGCCGCCGTCGCCGGCGTCGTGCTGCTCGTGGGCGGCGTCGTGCAGAACCTCAGCGCACCGGAGACCGTGAAGGCGCTCGCCGGTGGCGACCAGGTGATCCGGGGCGGCCTGGTCGCGTCACAGGAGGCGATCAAGGAGCTGGGCACCAACGGAGGCGGCTACTTCAACGCCAACTCCGCGCACCCGTTCGAGAACCCGAACGCCGTGACCAACCTGCTCGAGATCTTCCTCCTCCTGCTCATCCCGTTCGCGCTCACCCGGACCTACGGCATCCTGGTCGGCGACCGGCGCCAGGGCTGGGCCCTGCTCGGGTTCGCGGGCGTCCTCTGGGCCGCAGGTGTCGCGGCCACGACCGCCTCCGAGGTCGCCGCCTCGGGTGGGCTCGGCGGCGCCATGGAGGGCAAGGAGCAGCGGTTCGGCCTCTGGGCCTCCACGCTCTTCGCCGCCTCCACCACCGGGACGTCCACCGGTGCGGTCAACTCGATGCACGAGAGCTACAGCCCACTCGGCGGGGGAACCGTGCTCACCACCATGGTGCTGGGCGAGATCTCGCCCGGAGGCGTCGGGTCCGGGCTCTACGGGATCCTCATCGTGGCCATCCTCGCCGTCTTCATCGCCGGTCTCATGGTCGGCCGCACACCGGAGTTCCTCGGCAAGACCATCGGTCGCCGAGAGGTCACGTGCGCAGCCCTCTACATCCTCGTGATGCCCATCCTCGTGCTGGTCTTCACCGGCCTGTCGCTGGTGCTGGACGGGCCCAGGTCGACGATGCTCGCCTCTGGTCCCCACGGCCTCACCGAGGTGATGTACGCGTACGCCTCGGGCAGCAACAACAACGGCAGTGCGTTCGCCGGCCTCACCGCCGACACCCCCTGGTACAACCTGACCCTCGCCGCCTGCATGTTCCTCGGCCGGTTCGTGCCGATGCTGCTCGTGCTGCGGCTCGCGGGCCTGCTCGTCGAGCAGCACCCGCGCCCCGCGACGGCCGGCACCATGCCGACCCACACCCCGCTGTTCGTGGGGCTCCTGACGGGTGTCGCCCTCATCGTCGCCGGGCTGACCTTCTTCCCTGCTCTTGCCCTCGGGCCCATCGCGGAGGCTCTTTCATGACCAAGCACACGATCACCGGCGGGCACTCCCTCAGGGAGGTCGTCCCGCAGGCGCTCCTCAAGCTCGACCCGCGCCACGTCTGGCACTCGCCGGTCATCTTCGTGGTCTGGGTCGGTTCGGTCCTCACGACCGGCCTGGCCGTCAAGGACTCCAGCGTCTTCAGCTGGTCGGTGGCGGTCTGGCTCTGGGCGACCGTGCTCTTCGCCAACGCCGCCGAGGCCGTCGCGGAGGGGCGGGGCAAGGCCCAGGCAGCCTCGCTGCGGGCCACCAAGAAGGAGACCATGTCACGGCGCCTGCGGGAGGACGGCACCGAGGAGCAGGTTCCCGGCTCCGGGCTCCGGATCGGCGACACCGTGGTCGTCGAGGCCGGACAGGTCGTTCCCGGCGACGGCGACGTCGTCGAGGGCGTGGCCACGGTCGACGAGTCGGCGATCACCGGGGAGTCGGCACCGGTGATCCGGGAGTCCGGTGGCGACCGCAGCGCCGTCACCGGCGGCACCACGGTCCTCTCCGACCGCATCGTCGTGCGGATCACCACAAAGCCGGGCGAGAGCTTCATCGACCGGATGATCGCGCTCGTCGAGGGGGCGCAGCGGCAGAAGACCCCCAACGAGATCGCCCTGACGATCCTGCTCACCACACTGACGATCATCTTCCTCGTGACCGTCATGGCCCTGCAGCCACTGGCCGTCTACTCGGGTCGCTCGCAGTCGGTGATCGTCCTGGTCGCCCTGCTCGTCTGCCTCATCCCCACCACCATCGGCGCGCTGCTGTCCGCGATCGGCATCGCCGGCATGGACCGCCTCGTGCAGCGCAACGTCCTGGCGATGTCGGGCCGCGCCGTCGAGGCCGCCGGCGACGTGTCGACCCTGCTGCTCGACAAGACCGGCACGATCACGCTCGGGAACCGCCAGGCCAGCGAGTTCCTCGGCCTCGACGAGTGCGACGGCCGTGCCCTGCCCGAGGCGGCGCACCTGTCCTCGCTGGCCGACTCGACCCCGGAGGGTCGCTCGATCGTGGAGCTGGCACACAGGGCATACGGCGTCGACGGCTCGCAGACCGCGGAGGCGCTCGCCCTCCAGGGGGCGACGTTCGTCGAGTTCAGCGCGACGACCCGGATGTCGGGGGTGGACCTCCCGGACGGCTCCCGGGTCCGCAAGGGCGCCGGCTCGGCAGTGGCCGCATGGGTGCGCGAGACGGGCGGGACGGTCGACGAACGCGTCACCACCCTCGCCGACCGGATCGGCGCCTCGGGCGGCACACCGCTCGTCGTGGCGGAGCAGGAGGACGGCCGTCCCGCGCGCGTCCTCGGCATCGTGCACCTCAAGGACATCGTGAAGCCGGGCATGCGCAAGCGCTTCGAGCACATGCGTCGGATGGGCATCCGCACGGTGATGATCACCGGCGACAACCCCCTCACCGCCGAGGCCATCGCCCGGGAGGCCGGTGTGGACGACTTCCTGGCCGAGGCCACCCCCGAGGAGAAGATGCGCCTCATCAGGGCCGAGCAGGAGGGTGGGCGGCTGGTCGCGATGACCGGCGACGGCACGAACGACGCGCCCGCGCTCGCCCAGGCCGACGTCGGCGTGGCCATGAACACCGGTACGTCGGCAGCGAAGGAGGCCGGCAACATGGTCGACCTCGACTCGGACCCGACCAAGCTGATCGAGATCGTCGAGATCGGCAAGCAGCTGCTCATCACCCGGGGCGCGCTCACGACGTTCTCGATCGCCAACGACATCGCGAAGTACTTCGCGATCATCCCCGCGATGTTCGTCGTCCTGTTCCCCGGGCTCGACGCCCTCAACGTCATGGGTCTGGCCTCGCCGGAGTCCGCCATCCTGTCCGCGGTCATCTTCAACGCCCTCATCATCCTCGCGCTGATCCCCCTGGCCCTGCGCGGGGTGGGCTACCGACCGAGCAGCGCGAGCAGCCTGCTGAACCGCAACCTGCTGGTCTACGGCCTCGGCGGCATCGTGGTGCCCTTCGTCGGCATCAAGGCCATCGACCTCGTCGTCTCCCTTCTCCCCGGATTGAGCTGAACATGTCGTCGTCAAACACCCGCCAGCTCCTCGCCGCCCTGCGGATGTTCGTGGTGCTCACCGTGCTCCTGGGCGTGCTGTACCCCGCCGCCATCTGGGGGGTTGGCCGGCTCGGCCTCTCGCACCAGGCGGACGGCTCGCGCGTGGAGCGGGGCGGTGTCGTCGTCGGGTCCAGCCTGCTTGGCCAGAACTTCACGGACGACCGCCACTTCCAGGGACGCCCGTCGGCGAGCGAGTACGCCGGCGACGTGAGCGGCGGGACGAACCTGTACTCCTCCTCTGCCGACCAGGTGAAGGCGGTGCGGGAGCGGGCGGTGGCCTACCGCGCGGCATACGGGACGCAGGCGCCTGCGGACGCCCTCACGGCGTCCGCCAGCGGGCTCGACCCGCACATCTCGCCCGCCAACGCGCGAGCACAGGTGCCCCGGGTGGCAGCTGCCCGCGGACTCCCGGACGCCGTCGTCGCACGCCTCGTGGAGGAGCACATCCAGGGGCGGACCCTGGGCTTCCTCGGCGAGCCGCGGGTCAACGTGCTGGAGCTCAACCTGGCGTTGGAGAGAATCAGCAGGTGAGCAGGGGAGTGCTGCGGGTCTACCTCGGCGCCGCACCAGGCGTCGGGAAGACCGTCGCCATGCTCTCCGAGGGGCACCGACGCCGCGACCGCGGGACCGACGTTGTCATCGGGGTGGTCGAGAGCCACGGGCGGGCCCACACGGCTGCGCTCGCCGAGGGGCTCGAGCAGGTGCCCCGGCGCACGGTCGAGCACCGTGGCTCCACCCTCACCGAGCTCGACGTCCCCGCAGTCGTCGCCCGCCGCCCGCAGGTGGTCCTCGTCGACGAGCTGGCTCACACCAACGTGCCCGGGAGCCCGCACACCAAGCGTTGGGAGGACGTCGAGGAGATCCTGGCCGCAGGGATCGACGTCATCTCGACGGTCAACATCCAGCACCTGGAGTCGCTCAACGACGTCGTGGAGTCGATCACGGGGGTCCGGCAGCAGGAAACCGTGCCGGACGACGTCGTCCGACGGGCCGACCAGATCGAGCTCGTCGACATGTCGCCGCAGGCGCTGCGGCGGCGCCTCGCCCACGGCAACGTCTACGCCGCAGAGCGGGTCGACGCGGCGCTGGCCAACTACTTCCGCGAGGGCAACCTCACCGCCCTGCGCGAGCTGTCGCTGCTGTGGCTCGCCGACCGGGTCGAGGAGGGGCTCGACCGTTACCGCACCGACCGAGGCATCACCGAGCCGTGGCCGACCCGCGAGCGGGTGGTCGTCGCGCTCACCGGCGACGCCGAGGGCCGGACGCTGCTGCGCCGGGCCGCCCAGATCGCCGCACGGGGCGCCGGCGGCGAGCTGGTCGCCGTCTACGTCACCCCGCCCGACGGCCTCGTCGACGCGCGGCTCGAGCAGCTCGAGGAGCTCCGGCGGCTGACGGCCGAGCTCGGGGGGACGTTCCACACCGTCAAGGGCGACGACATCGCCACCGCGCTGCTCGTCTTCGCCCGCGGTGTCAACGCCCGGCAGATCGTCATCGGCGCGTCGCGGCGCAGGCGCTGGCAGGAGGTGCTCTCGCCCGGCGTCGGGCAGAAGGTCGTCGAGGGCTCCGGCGAGATCGATGTGCACCTGGTCACCCACGAGCTCACCCGGTCGGTCCGGGCGCCGTGGCGGTTCGGGCCGGAGCTGGGCCGCCGCCGTACGGCGCTCGGCTGGGCTCTGGCCGTCGTGGGGACCGCGGTGCTCACGGCTGTCCTGCACGTCACCCCGGCCTGGCACGACCTGCCCCTCGAGGTGCTGCTGTACCTGTTGCTCACCGTGGGGACGGCCCTGGTCGGTGGTGTCTGGCCGGCTGTCGCCGCCGCGGTCCTGGGCAGCACCACCATCAACTGGTTCTTCACCCCGCCGGTCCACACGTTGACGATCTCCGACCCCGAGAACCTCGTCGCGCTCGCGGTATTCCTGCTCGTCGCCGTCGCCGTCTCGTCCGTGGTGCACCTCAGTGAGCGCCGGGCCGCTGCCGCCCGCGAGGCCCAGCGCGAGGCTGCGGCGCTCGCGGCCTCGGCGGAGTCGCTGCTGGGGGAGCGCGACCAGCTGCCGGCGGTCCTGCGCCAGGTGGTGGAGTTCTTCGGAGTGGACTCCGCCGCGGTGGTGCGCCGTCCGACGGTGCGTGACCCGTGGCAGGTGCTCGCCGCCACCAGCGGGTTCGACGTCGCGGCGGTGCGGGACGCGTCCGTGCGCGCCCCGGTCGACGACACGACCTCACTCGTCCTCGTCGGTCGGGTGGTCTCGGCCCAGGACCGGCGGCTGGTGTCGGCGTTCGCGGTGCGGGTGGGCGCCATCCTGCGCCGCGAGGAGCTGGTCCGGCTCGCCGACGCAGGTCGGGCGCTGGCCAAGGACAACCGCGCGCGGACGGCCCTGCTCGCGGCCGTGTCGCACGACCTGCGCACGCCGCTGGCGAGCATCAAGGCCGCGGCCTCGAGCCTGCGCCAGCCGGACGTGGTCTTCGGCGAGGAGGACCGGGCCGACCTGCTCGAGACCATCGAGGAGTCGACCGACCGCCTCACCGTGCTCGTGACCAACCTGCTCGACATGTCACGGCTGCAGAGCGGGGCCGTCGTGCCGCGCCTGGCTGCGGTGCACCTCGACGAGGCCGTGACCGCGGCCGCTGCGCTGCTGCCGGGAGGAGGCCGCGTACGGCTCTCGATGGACGCGGGCCTCCCGCCCGCCTCCGCGGACCCCGGGCTGCTCGACCGTGTCCTCGCCAACGTGCTCGAGAACGCCCTCCGGCACTCTGGCGGGGAGGTGGTGGTGGCCGCGTCGGCGACGGCCGACCGCGTGCAGGTGCGGGTCGTCGACCGCGGTGTCGGGGTGCCGGAGGGGGCCAAGGAGGCGATCTTCGCGCCGTTCCAGCGGTTCGGCGACGCCCCGCGCGGCACCGGGGTCGGGCTCGGTCTCGCCGTCGCCCGTGGTCTCGTCGAGGCGCTCGGGGGCACCATCGCCGCCGAGGACACCCCCGGCGGTGGCCTGACCGTCGTCCTCGACCTGGCGCGCCACGAGGCGGCCGACGGGGGACCGCACGGCACGGACGCGCCCACGGTGCCTGACAGGATGGCGACGTGAGCACGGTCCTGGTGGTCGACGACGAACCCCACCTCCTGCGGACCCTCGCCATCAACCTCCGGGCCCGCGACTACACCGTCGAGACGGCCGGCGACGGGCGCAGCGCCCTGCAGGCGCTGCACGACGGGTCGATCGACCTCGTCGTCCTCGACCTCGGGCTGCCCGACCTCGACGGGGTCGAGGTCCTGCGGCGGCTGCGGCAGTCCTTCGACCTCCCGGTCATCGTGCTCTCCGCCCGCACCGACTCCATCGACAAGGTCGAGGCGCTCGACCTCGGCGCGGACGACTACGTCACGAAGCCGTTCGCCATGGACGAGCTGCTCGCCCGCATGCGGGTCGCGCTGCGACGGGGCGTCACGGGCGCCCCCTCGACGGTGCCGGCGTTCGCCACCGACCACTTCACCCTCGACTTCGCCGAGCGCCGGGCCGTCGTGGCCGGGTCCGAGGTGCGGCTCACCCCCACCGAGTGGAGCCTGCTCGAGGTCCTCGCCCGCCAGCCGGGGCACCTCGTGTCGCAGCGGGACCTGCTGCGGGAGGTGTGGGGCCCGGGCTACGGGCGGGAGTCCAACTACCTGCGCGTCTACGCCAACCAGCTGCGCCGCAAGCTCGAGCCGGACCCCACCCGACCACGCCACCTGCTCACCGAACCGGGACAGGGCTACCGGCTGGTCGCAGCGCAGGGCTGACCAGGCCCACCTAGGGTGTTCGCCATGCGCCGCTGGTTCAACGCCGTCAAGGGCCACCCGAGCGGGGTCCTCCTGGTGGCCCAGCTGCTCGAGGTGCTCGCCTACCCCTTCGCCGGGGACACCCCGCTCGGACGCACGCTCATCGGCCTGTTCGGGGTGCTCGTGCTGGCTGTCGCCGTGTACGCCGTGCGCGCCACGCCCGCGCTGACCTGGGTGGCCGTGGTGCTGGGGATCCCGGTCATCGGCCTCACCATCGCCGAGGGGTTCCTCCCCACGAACCAGCAGGTGGTGTTCTGGTCGGCGGTCCTGCACGCCGCGTTCTACGGCTACACCGGGTACGGCCTCATCCGCTACCTGTTCGACGACTCGTGGGTGACCCGCGACGAGATCTTCGCCGTGGGGGCCAACTTCACCGTCGTCTCGTGGATGTTCGCCTACCTGTTCATGGCGCTGCAGGTCGTCTACCCGGGGTCGTTCATCGCCTACCAGGGGGAGGGGCACCGGACGTTCCTCGAGCTGCTCTACCTGTCCTTCGCCAACTTGACCAGCGTGGGGCTGTCCGACGTCACCGCGGTCCTGCCGCACGCCCGGTCGGTGGTCATCGTCGAGCAGGTGGCCGGCGTCATGTACGTCGCGCTCATCATCGCCCGCGTCGTCGGCCTCACCATCACCCGCTGGCGCAACGGCTAGCAGGGACAGGCTCAGAGCTGAGCCGGCTCGGTGGCTGCGACGAGGTCGAGCAGAAAGGTCGCGATGGCGGCCCGTTCACGGGCGCGGGCGAGCACCTCGGGCGTGGGCTCGTGGTCGAGCAGCTCGAAGGGCATGGACGACAGCGCGTTGAAGATCAGCATGTGGAGCGCGTGCGCCCTGCGGATGGTTGCCTCACTGACCGTCGCGCCCTCCTCGTGCAGGCCACGGACGTACGCCGGCACGATGACCGCCTCGACCTCGGCCAGGCTGCTGGCGGGCCGGCGGCCGATCTGGACGTCGCCGAGCAACAGCTGCCCCAGGTCGAACCCGAGCGGCTGGCTGCTCCAGAAGCCGAAGTCGATGAGGACCACGTCCGAGGAGTCCGTCGTACGCAGCAGGTTGTTGGGGCACGCGTCGCCGTGGGCCGTCCCGACGGGGACCGACTCGAGCTCCGTGACGTAGGCGTCGACCGCCTCCACCTGCGCCAGGAGGCGGGTGCGGAGCTCCTCCCCGAACGTCGCCCGCAGGACCGGGTGCGCCCACAGGCGGTCGTCGCGGAGCATGGGCACCACCTGCACGGTGAGCCGCCCGTTCACGTAGTCGCGCACCGTTCGCCTCCGGTCCCCCTCACCGACGCAGGCCAGTGGGCGCACCCGCTCGCTGGCTGCCAACCGCCCCAACAGGTGGGCCGCATGCGCGAACTCGTCCACCGTCCACGGGGCGTCCCGGGTCGTCACCGCCTCCAGCCAGACCGACGCAGACAGCTCGTCGAGGTCGCGCACGGCCACCACGCCCGGCATGGTGAGCCCGTCCGGGAGGCGGTCGACGAGGTCGCTGCGGTAGACCAGCGGTTCGGTGCGCCACGGGACGCTCGCCGCCGCGAGCTCCTTGAACTCCGGTGGCACCGCGGCGAAGAGCGGGGACCTCGACCAGCACTGGACGTGCTTGACGAAGAACCGGAACGGCAGGGTGCCCTCGGGGGTGTGGGCAGTGCCGGAGACCCAGTAGCGCCCGGCAGTCGTGATGGCCTGCAGGTCGTAGTCGACCACGTCCCACCGCGACCCCAGGATCGACACCTCCTCGCGGCAGACGCCCAACCACCGGGCCACGATGGACGCCAGCTCCGAGTCGGGGACGTGCACGGGACCGAGCTCGGACCGTCCGTCCATGGTCACCACCCCAACCGGTAAAGCAACTTTCCCACCTAGAAAAAGGTAAACTGCCTTTATGACCAGGGTCAAGGGGCAGGACGGTGCAGATGCGCACGTCCTCGAGCTCATGGGTGGGGTCCTCGGGCACTTCCGCGCCCTCGTCGCGCACGAGGACTGGGGGCATCCGTTACGGAGCTCGCACCTCCGGGTGCTGGGTCAGGTCCCCGACGAGGGCATCGCGATCACCGACCTCTCCGAGCGGCTCGGCATGACCAAGCAGGGCTGCGGACAGCTCGTCACCGGCATGGTCGAGCTCGGCCTGGTCGGCGACGGCAAGGACCCCCGCGACGGCCGGGTGCGCCTCGTGACGCTCACGCCCCAGGGTCGACGGACACTCGAACGGTTCGAGCAGCGGGTGGCCGAGACCGAGCGTGCCTGGGCGGGGGCCGTGGGACCGCGGCGCTACGCCACGTTCCGCGCGGTACTGCGTGAGCTGGCCGAGGACGACGCGCGCCGTACCGGCTGACCGGCCGGGTCCGGGTCCGTGCTTCAGGGCAGGGCCGGCGCCGACGCGTCGGCGCCGTCGAGCTCGGCGATGGTCGCGAGGCTGGGGCCGCGCTGTTCCTGCAGGGCGTGCGCCCCGTCCTCGGCGTCCTGCATGACCCGCAGGATGTTGCCGCTGGTGAGCTTGGCCAGGTCGTCGTCGGACCAGCCGCGGTCGGCCAGGGCCGTCAGGAGCCGCGGGTAGCCGGTGACGTCCTCCAGCCCCTCGGGCAGCTCGGCGACACCGTCGTAGTCGCCGCCGAGCCCGACGTGGTCCACGCCTGCGACCTCGCGGACGTGCTCGATGTGGGCCACGACGTCGTCCAGGGTCGCCTTCGGGGTCGGGTGCTCGGCCTTGTAGGTGTCGTAGAAGGCCGAGTACGCGTCGGCATCGGCCGGCGTGATGCCCCGCTCGGCGGCGACGGTGTTGAGCTCCTGGCGCCAGGCGGCGGCCGCCGGGTTCACGAAGGTCGGGACGAAGGTGACCATGCAGACGCCGTGGTTGTCGCGCAGGGACTCCAGCACGTCGTCGGGCGCGTTGCGCGGGCTGTCGCAGACCGCCCTGGCCGAAGAGTGGCTGAAGATGGCCGGCACCTCCGCCACACGCAGGGCGTCGCGCATGGTGTCGGGGGAGACGTGCGAGAGGTCGACGAGCATGCCGATCCGGTTCATCTCGCGGACCACCTCGACCCCGAACGCACTGAGCCCGCCGAGGACCGGCTCGTCGGTGGCCGAGTCGGCCCAGTCGACGTTGCTGTTGTGGGTAAGTGTCATGTAGCCGACGCCGAGGACCCGCAGCATCCGGAGCGTCGCGAGCGAGTTGTTGATCGAGTGACCGCCCTCGGCGCCGAGCAGCGAGGCGATCCGTCCCGACTCCCACGCGGCCCGCACGTCCCGGGCCGTCCGCGCGAACGCGAGCTCGTCGGCATACCGCGCCACGAGCTGGTGCCCCGCATCCACCTGCTCGAGCGTCGCGCTGACCGCGTCGTCGCCGGCCAGCGAGGCCGGGACGAAGACCGACCAGAACTGGGCGCCGACGCCGCCGCGGCGCAGCCGGGGCAGGTCGGTGTGGGTCGGGGTGCCCCCGGCGCCGACGTCGAGGCGGTCGAAGTCGTAGCCCACCAGCTGCCGCGCCTCCCACAGCAGGTCGTTGTGCCCGTCGAGGACGGGCTGGCGCGCCAGCAGCGCTGCCACGCGGTCGGAGGTCGTCTTCGGCGTGCCGCTCGTGGTGGTCATGGCGCCACGCTACCCACCCGTAGAGTGGTGGGCATGAGCTCGACCGTGCAGCGCAGTGTGGCCCTGGTGACCTTGGGGTGCACCCGCAACGAGGTCGACTCCGAGGAGCTGGCCGGCCGACTGGCCGCCGAGGGGTGGCTGCTCGTCGACGACGCCGACGAGGCCGACGTCGCCGTCGTCAACACCTGCGGGTTCGTCGAGCAGGCCAAGAAGGACTCCATCGACGTGCTGCTCGAGGCCTCCTCGCGCAAGGGGCAGTCGAAGACGCAGAAGGTCGTCGCCGTGGGCTGCCTGGCCGAGCGGTACGGCGAGCAGCTCGCCGCCGAGCTCCCCGAGGCCGACGCCGTGCTCGGGTTCGACTCCTACGCAGACATGTCGTCCCACCTGCGCGCGGTCCTCGACGGCCACGCCCCGGCACCGCACACCCCCGGCGACCGCCGCCGCCTCCTTCCCCTGTCGCCGGTCCAGCGCCAGGAGGGCAGCGCCGGTGTCGCGCTCCCCGGTCACGGTGAGGTGTCCAGCGAGCCTGTCGACGTGACCATCGAGGGCCCGGTCCCGGCCTCAGGGCCGCGCGTCATCCGCGCCCGGCTCGACGGCCGTCCGTGGGCGCCGCTCAAGATCGCCAGCGGCTGCGACCGCCGGTGCGCGTTCTGCGCCATCCCCATGTTCCGCGGGGCCTTCGTCTCACGCCGCCCGCACGACATCGTCGCCGAGGCGCGCTGGCTGGGGGAGCGGGGCGTCAAGGAGCTGTTCCTCGTCAGCGAGAACTCCACGTCCTACGGCAAGGACCTCGGCGACATCGGCCTCCTCGAGAAGCTGCTTCCCGAGCTCACCGCGGTGCCCGGCATCGAGCGCGTGCGCGTGTCCTACCTGCAGCCCGCCGAGATCCGCCCCGACCTGCTCGACGCCATGGCCTCGGTGCCGGGCGTCGTCCCGTACTTCGACATCTCGTTCCAGCACGCCTCGGCGCCGCTGCTGCGCTCCATGCGGCGGTTCGGTGGCCGTGAGGCCTTCCTCGGCCTGCTCGAGCAGGTGCGCGCGAGGGTGCCGCTGGCCGGGATCCGCAGCAACGTCATCGTCGGCTTCCCCGGCGAGACCGAGGACGACCTCGCCGAGCTCGAGGCGTTCCTCGTCGCTGCGCGCCTCGACGTCACCGGCGTGTTCGGCTACTCCGACGAGGACGGCACCGAGGCCGAGACCTACGGCGACAAGCTCCCCGAGCACGTCGTTGCCGAGCGGGTCGAGCGCTTCACCGCCCTCATCGAGCAGCTCAACCTCCAGCGCGCCGAGGAGCGCATCGGTGAGGTGCTGTCGGTGCTGGTCGAGTCGGTCCCGGGCGACGCCGAGGACGACGAGCTCATGGTCGTCGGCCGCGCCGAGCACCAGGGCCCCGACGTCGACGGCGTCACGCTGCTCGCGCCCGAGGACTGGCCGCACGTGGCCGTCGGCGACATCGTGCGCGCGACGGTGGTGGCAACCGAGGGCATCGACCTCGTGGCGGAGCCCGCATGAGCGAGTCGGCGCCGCGGCCCGACCCCATGACGCAGCCGGTGCCCACGCCGGCGCCGAGCGCGTGGAACCTCGCCAACGGCCTGACCGTGTCGCGCATCCTCCTCGTCCCGGTCTACGGCGTGCTGCTGCTCGCCGAGGGCGGCGACAGCGCGGCCATGCGCTGGTGGGCCGCCGCCGTGTTCGTGATCGCGACGGCCACCGACCGCGTGGACGGCGACATCGCCCGCGCCCGCGGCCTCATCACCAACTTCGGCAAGATCGCCGACCCCATCGCCGACAAGGCCCTGATGGGTATGGCGTTCGTCGGGCTCGCCGTGCTCGGTGAGCTGCCGTGGTGGGTCACCGTGGTCGTGCTGGTCCGCGAGTGGGGCATCACCGTGATGCGGTTCGTGGTCATCCGCCACGGCGTCATGCCGGCCGGCCGCGGCGGCAAGGTGAAGACCGCGCTGCAGAGCCTGGGGCTGACGCTGTTCACGCTGCCGCTCACGACCTTCCCGGGCGCCCACGCCTGGCAGCTCGTGGCCGACGTGGTGCTCGCGCTGGCGGTCCTGGTGACCGTCGTGACGGGGCTCGACATCGCCCTGAAGGCCCACCGCCTGCGGCAGACCAGCGAGCGCGCGCAGCGCAAGCGTGCGGCGCGGGCCGCTCGTCGTCGATGATGGCCCGATGACCACAGTGCCCAGCGAGCCCATCGAGCCCGTCGAGCCTCCGGCCGCCGAGTCGCCGCACGACGCGGCCGAGCGCACCCTCGACGCGCTGCGCGACGCGTCCCTCACCGTGGCCTCGGCCGAGTCGCTGACCGGTGGCCTGGTCACGGCCACCCTCACCGACGTACCCGGGGCGTCGGCGGTGGTGCGCGGTGGCGTCATCAGCTACGCGACCGACGTCAAGGCGCAGGTGCTCGGGGTGGACGCCCAGCTGCTCGACGCGGGCGGTGCGGTCCAGGCCGACGTCGCCCGCCAGATGGCCGTCGGGGTCTGCCGGCTCTGCTCCTCCGACCTCGGGGTGGCCACCACGGGGGTCGCGGGACCGGACGCCCAGGACGGCCACGCCGTCGGCACGGTCTTCGTCGCCGTGGCCCGCAAGGGACAGTCGTACGAGCAGGTCGAGGTGCGCCCGCTGGTGCTGCTCGGCGACCGGCAGCAGATCCGCCGGCAGACGGTCGCGGCCGCGCTGGGCCTGCTCACCGAGGTCGTGGCCGACGTGGTCGCCGAGACCGGGACGGGTGCGACCCCTGGGACGGAAGATTCCGGCTCGGGTGGTCGTTGACGATCCCGAGCACCTGTTTCCCGAATCCTGCGCGCGTGGCGTCAGGGGCTCGGGGTACCGTGGTCACGTACTCGTCCAGCACCACAGCGTCCGGACCCCGAACGCTTCGCACCGCACCACTGAGGGAGGCGCCTTGATCCTGCTTCGACGTGAACTCGGGGACGTCCTCCGCGAGCAGCGCCAGTCCCAGGGACGCACCCTGCGCGAGGTCTCGGCTGCGGCGTCGGTGTCGCTCGGTTACCTCAGCGAGGTCGAGCGCGGCGAGAAGGAAGCCTCCTCGGAGCTGCTGTCCTCCATCTGCGGGGCCCTGCGCCTGCCGCTGTCCGAGGTGCTGGGGCAGGTCTCCGAGCGTGTCGCCGAGACCGAGGCGCTGACGGCCCCCGTGGCCCTGCCGCTGCCGCCCGCGGCGATGGTCTCCGCGTCCGCCGCCTGAACCGTCTCCGACCGGTGTCGCATGACCCTCCGCCCCCTGCCGCGGTGGTGGGCGAGTTGCGCCCGTACTCCGTCCCCGTCGTGGTCGTCGACCCCGACCCCACATGGCCGGGTACCTACGCGCAGGAGCGCGACCGGGTCGTGAGTTCGCTCGGGCCCGTGGCCCTTGCCGTCGACCACGTGGGGTCGACCTCGGTGCCGGGGCTCCCCGCGAAGCCCGTCATCGACATGCTGCTCCAGGTGCCCGACTCCGCCGACGAGGCGAGCTACGTGCCCGCCCTCGAGGCAGTCGGCCTCGTCCTGCGCATCCGGGAGCCCGCCTGGCTCGAGCACCGGGTCCTCTACCGACGTCGCCTCGACGGTGCGCCGCACGACGTCAACCTGCACGTGCTGTCGCCAGACCTGGGGGCGGCTGAGATCCACAGGATGCTCGCGTTCCGCGACTGGCTGCGCAGCCACGACGAGGACCGCGCGCGGTACGCCGCCGTCAAGCGTGAGCTGGCGCAGCGCCGGTGGCGCTACGTGCAGGACTACGCCAAGGCCAAGACCGCAGTCGTCGAGGAGATCCTCGCGCGGGCGGGGGCCTCGGCCGCGCCCTGAGGCGTGGCGCGTGAGTCGGCCGCACGGGCGTGCAGGTTGCGCGTGCTCGTCAGGCGCGACGGTAGGCGTTGGCGCGGCCGCCGGCCGAGCCCATGGGGCGCTGCGGGCGGCCGTCGTCGGTCGGGCCGAGCCCGCCCTGGCACCCGGGGCAGTAGAACATCGTCCGCTCCTGCCCGGGCGGCCCGATCATCGCCACCCGGATCCCGGTGCCGCACCGTCGGCAGGGCCGGCCGGAGCGCGCGTGCACGTAGCTCTCCTCGCCGCGGCGACGGTTGCCGGTGCTCGACTGCACCGCGTGGTGGCGGGCGGTGTCGAGGAGCCGGTGCGCCCGGGCGACGAGCCGCTCGACGACCTCGGGGGCGAGGTCGGCGGCCGGCGTCCACGGCGGCACCCGTTCGATGAAGAGCGACTCCGACGCCCACAGCGTGCCGACACCAGCGAGGTTGCGCTGGTCGAGCAGGGCGGCGCCGATCGTCGTCGGCGAGGCGACGAGTTTGCCGACCGCGGCCCCCGCGTCCCAGTCGGGGCCAAGGACATCAGGGCCGAGGTGGCCGACCAATTCGTCCTCACGGCTGGTGGGGACCAGGTCGAGCATCCCGAGGCGTAGGCCGAGGGCGCTCCAGCGCGTCGTGCCGACTGCAGCTCGCAGGTCGGCGCGGCGCAGCCACCGCGGCAGGTCGGCGGGTGCCTCGACGCGCCACTGCCCCTCCATCCGCAGGTGGGAGTGCAGGGTCATCCCGGCGTCGAGGCGGTGCAGGATGTGCTTCCCCCGGCTCACGACCTCGGTCGTCGTGGCTCCGCGCAGGTCGGTGGTGGCGAGCTCGGGGAAGCGCAGGTCCCAGACCTCGACCCGCTCGCCCGCCAGGGCCTGGTGCAGCCGGTGCGCGGTCCGCCAGACCGTGTCGCCCTCAGGCACGGGTCACCGGCGCAGCCTCAGGCCCCGGGGGGTGGCGTGGAAACCGGCGTTCGCGAGGGCGGACACGAGGGGGTGCTCGGACCCCAGCAGCGCACCGCCGTCGGCCTTCTCCACGGTGAGCCGCCCGAGCGCGCCCTCGCGGACGGCCAGGGCCAGGGCGTCAGCAGCAGCCTGCAGTCGGGACGTGTCGTCGGTCCAGGACAGCAGGGTCTTGCCGCCCCGTTCGACGTAGAGCACCAGCTCACCGTCGACGAGCACCACGAGGGCGCCCGCCTTCCGGCCGGGCTGGTGCCCCTTGCGGGTGGAGGTCCCGGCCTCGCTGGTGGCGTCCTCGTCGCCGGCAGCGCGCTCGGGCCACGGCAGCGCCGCGCCGTACGCGTTGGCCGGGTCGGTGGCTGCGAGCACGAGCGCCGGCCCGGTGGGCGCGTCGGGGTCGGTGCCCGGCGTCCTCGCCCCGGCGCGGATGCGGTCGATGGCGCCGGTGGTCGAGAACTGTGCGGCGCCCAGCGACTCGACGAAGTAGCCGCGACGCACGCGGCCGGACTCCTCGGCGGCAGCCAGTACCCGGTAGACGCCGGCGAAGCCTCCCGGGACGTCCTCGGCGACGACGGCGCCGCGCGTGACCACCCCGTAGCGGTCGAGGAGGACCTCGGCGGTTGCGTAGGCGCGCACCGTGGCGTCGTCCTCCACCGGTGGCAGCAGCGACCAGCGTCCTGCCCCGGCGGGGGGACCGGTGCGCGTCGGCAGCGAAGGACGGCCTGGTCCTCGCTGGCCCGAGAGGGTGCCGAGGGACCCGCGGCGTCCTGCGTAGCGCGACGACCGCGGCCCCGAGGAGGTGCGGCGGTGCGCGGTGCGGCCGCCGGAGAGCAGGGCGCGCAAAGGGGCGATGGTGTCGCCGGACACCCGCCCGGCCCAGACCAGCCCCCACAGGTCGGTGAGCACCTGCTCGTCGTCGGTGGCACCCACGGCGTCCGACAGCGTCCTGAAGAAGTAGGCGCCGCCACCGGACAGCGCGTCGACCATGACCTGCTGGGTGTCGGTGAGTGGCTCCGTCGACGGTGGGGCCATGGTCAGGTGGGCCGTGTCCGCGAGGTGCAGCGACACCCACCCGTCGTCGCCCGGCAAGGAGCCGTGGCCACGCCAGAGGACCTCGCCGCTGCTGGTCAGCTCGTCGAGCAGGGCCGGGGTGTAGCCGACGACCCGCGACGGCAGGACCAGCGTCTCCAGGGCACTGGCCGGCAGCACGGCGCCGGCGAGCTGCTCCACCGCCCGCACGAGGCCGTCACGGCCACGCAGGCCACCACCCACCGCCTGCCACTGCGGCAGGAACCGGGCGAGCTCGACCGTCGCCACCGGCTCCACCTCGGCGCGCAGCGCTGCCAGCGAACGCCGCCGCAGCATGCGCAGCACCTCGGCGTCGCAGTAGTCGAGCCCGTGCCTGCCCCCGCCGTTCTCGAGGGGGAGGAGCTCGCCCTCCACCACGCGGCCCGAGGAGACGAGGCGACGCAGGGCGTCCAGGGCCACCGCCGGACCCACACCCCACCACGTCGCGACGGTGGTGACGGGGAACGGTCCGTGGGTGCGGGCAAAGCGTGCGACGAGGTCGCCCAGCGGGTCGGGCACCGGTTCGAGGAACGCCTGGGGCACCCCGACCGGCAGGGAGCAGCCGAGGGCGTCGCGCAGGCGGCCGGCGTCCTCGATGGCGGCCCAGCGCTCCTCACCGGCGACCCGCACCCGGATGAGTCGCCGGGCGCCCTCGAGCTCGACCAGCCACCCGCCGACGTCCTGGTGGGTCAGCGACTCCAGTGACCGGCGCTGGATCTCCGCGAGGGTCAGGGGTCCGAGGACGCGCAGGAGGTCGGCGACGTCCTCGGCGTCACGGCAGGCGCGCTCGGGGACGAGCCGCTGCAGCTCGGACTCGGTGCGCGCGACCTGGGCCGGGTCGAGCAGGTCGCGCAGGGACAGGCCCTCACCACGGCCGAGGAGCTCGGCGAGCAGGGTCGGGTCGAGCGACAGGGCGGCGGCCCGCTTCTCGGCGAGCGGCGAGTCGCCCTCGTAGAGGAACTGGGCGACGTAGCCGAACATCAGGGACCGGGCGAACGGCGAGGGCTGGCGCGACTCGACGTCGACGACCGTGACCTCGCGGGACGCCACCGCCCGCATCAGGCCCTCGAGGCCGGGGACGTCGAAGACGTCCTGCACGCACTCGCGCACCGTCTCGAGGATGATGGGGAACGAGGCGTACTGGCTGGCCACCTCGAGCAGCTGGGCGGCGCGCTGGCGCTGCTGCCACAGGGGCTGGCGGCGGTCGGGCCGTCGCCGGGGGAGGAGGAGGGCGCGCGACGCGCACTCGCGGAAGCGGGCGGCGAACAGGGCCGACCCGCCGATCTCGGAGGTGACTCGGTCGTGGACCTCCTCGGGGTCGAGCCGCACCAGCTCCAAGAGCTCGGCACCCACCCCGCGGCCGTCCTCGAACTCGAGGTCCGGCAGCCGGAACACGATGCCGTCGTCGCCGTGCATCGCCTGGACGTCGACCCCGAACCGCTCGCGCATCCGCGCGGAGACGCACAGCGCCCACGGGGCGTGGACCTGGCCGCCGAACGGAGAGTGCACCGCGACCCGCCAGTCGCCGATCTCGTCACGGAAGCGCTCGACGACGATGGTGCGGTCGTCGGGCACGTGGCCCGTGGCCTCCTTCTGCTCGCGGAGGTAGGCGAGCAGGTTGTCGGTGGCCCACTCGTCGAGCCCGGCGGCGGTGACCCTTGCCCGCGCCTTGGCGTCCGAGAGCCCCACGACCTCGCGGACGAACCCGCCCACGGCCCGGCCCAGCTCGGCGGGGCGGCCCAGCTGGTCGCCCTTCCAGAACGGCAGCTTGCCGGGCAGCCCGGGTGCTGGCGTCACGAGGACGCGGTCGTGGGTGATGTCCTCGATCCGCCAGGTGGAGGTGCCGAGGGTGAAGACGTCACCGACCCGCGACTCGTAGACCATCTCCTCGTCCAGCTCGCCGACCCGCCGACCGGCACCCTCGGAGGAGGCGAGGAACACGGCGTACAGGCCCCGGTCGGGGATCGTGCCACCGGAGGTGACGGCGAGACGCTGCGCGCCGGGTCGGCCGCTCAGCACGCCGGTGACGCGGTCCCAGACGATGCGGGGCCGCAGCTCGGCGAACTCGTCGCTGGGGTAGCGGCCCGACAGCATGTCGAGCACCGACTCGAGGATGGACCTCGGCAGCGAGGAGAACGGCGTCGCCCCCCGCACGACCTTCTCGAGGTCGTCGACGGTCCACTCGTCGAGGGCGCACATGGCCACGACCTGCTGGGCCAGGACGTCGACGGGGTTGGCCGGGACCTTCAGCGACTCGATGTCGCCGGACCGCATCCGCTCGACGACCACCGCCGTCTGCACCAGGTCGCCGCGGAACTTCGGGAACAACACCCCCCGGGACACCGCGCCCACCTGGTGGCCGGCACGCCCGACCCGTTGCAGCCCGCTGGCCACCGATGGCGGCGACTCCACCTGCACGACGAGGTCGACCGCACCCATGTCGATGCCGAGCTCGAGGCTCGACGTCGCCACGACGGCGGGGAGCCGCCCTGCCTTGAGGTCCTCCTCGATCAGCGCCCGGTGCTCCTTGCTTACGGAGCCGTGGTGGGCCCTGGCCAGCACGGCGGGGGCACCGGCCGAGGCGCCGGCCTGGGCCATGAGCTGGGCAGGGGTGCGTGCCTGGCCGGAACGGGGTGGCCTCGACGCCGCGGATCCCCTCGACCCCTCGACCGTCGCGGCCTCGTCGACGCTGTCCCGGGTGGAGGTCTGCTCCGCGGCAGCGGCCTCCTCGAGGCGCTCCTCCCAGATCTCGTTGAGCCGGCTGGTGAGGCGCTCGGCGAGCCGGCGGGAGTTGGCGAACACCAGTGTCGAGCGGTGCGCAGCGACGAGGTCGACGATGCGCTCCTCGACGTGCGGCCAGATGGAGGCGCGTCGCTCCGCGCCGGCGGCCGGCCCGGACAGGTCGCCCTCGATGACCTCGCCGAGGCTCGACATGTCGGGGATCGGCACGACGACGTCGAGGTCCCACTCCTTGGTGGAGGGTGGCCGCACGATCTCGACGGGCCGGCCACCCGCGAGGTAGCGGGCCACCTCGTCCACGGGCTCGACCGTCGCCGACAGGCCGATGCGCTGGGCTGGCCGCTCGAGCAGCGCGTCGAGGCGTTCGAGGGTCAGGGCCAGGTGTGCTCCCCGCTTGGTGCCGGCGACGGCGTGGACCTCGTCGAGGATCACGGTCTCCACGCCGGCCAGGGCCTCTCGCGCCTGCGACGTCAGGATGAGGAACAGCGACTCGGGCGTGGTGATGAGCACGTCGCTGGGGGTCCGCGCGAACGCCCGTCGCTCGTTGGCCGGGGTGTCACCCGAGCGGACCGCGACGGTGATGTCCGGCTGGGGCAGGCCGAGTCGGGTGGCCGCGTGCCCGATACCGACCAGCGGTGACCGGAGGTTGCGCTCGACGTCGACGGCCAGCGCCTTCATGGGGGAGACGTAGAGCACCCGGCACCGCTTGAGCTTCTCCTCGGGCGGCGGGGTGCTCGCGAGGCGGTCGAGCGCCCAGAGGAACGCCGACAGCGTCTTGCCCGACCCGGTGGGGGCGACGACGAGGGCGTGCTGCCCGGAGCTGATGGCCTGCCAGGCGCCCGCCTGCGCGGCCGTGGGCTCGCTGAAGGAGCCGCGGAACCACTCGGCGGTGGCGGCGGAGAATCGGTCGAGCACGTCGCTGGTCATGTGCTGGACAGCCTGCCACCTGGCACCGACAGCCACCTCGCCGAACCAGGCCTGTCACCGCAGGTCGTCCGGTGTCGCCGGGCGTGCCTAGACTCGCGGGGTGCGACTGAGCAAGTTCTGGGACCTGATGAACGACGAGTTCGGCGAGGCCTACGCCAGCTCGTTGGCCAGGCACCACGTCCTGGGCGTTCTGGGTGACCGCTCACCGCTGGAGGCCATCGAGGCGGGCGAGAGCCCTCGTGTGGTGTGGGCGGCCATCTGCGACGCGATGGACGTGCCCGAGTCCCGGCGACTCGGCGTGGAGCGGAAGCCGGCGCGGTGACGGCGCCGGACTGGGCGGCCCGTCCGCTCGTCCTGGCCCCCATGGCGGGTGGCCCCAGCACCGTCACCCTGGCCGCTGAGGTGGCGCGCGCCGGCGTCTTCCCCTTCCTCGCGGGCGCCTACCTCTCGCCCCAGCGCCTCGCGGACGACGTCGCCGAGCTGCGCTCGCGGTCGTCCGGCCCCTTCGGCGTCAACGTCTTCGCCCCCTCACCGGACCACCCGTCGATGCTCGAGGACGCCCGGGCGTATGCCGCGAAGCTGGCACCGTGGGCGGCCGCAGCCGGTGTGGTCCTCGGGGAGCCGCGCTACGACGACGACGCGTTCGACGCCAAGGTCGAGGTCCTCGTGGCGGCCGCGCCGGCCGTTGTGAGCTTCGCGTTCGGCTG
This sequence comes from Pedococcus sp. 2YAF34, assembly GCF_052114585.1. Lineage (NCBI taxonomy): Bacteria > Bacillati > Actinomycetota > Actinomycetes > Micrococcales > Intrasporangiaceae > Pedococcus > Pedococcus sp. 2YAF34. The sequence continues at coordinate 218,311 of NZ_JBFRFA010000001.1, read as the reverse complement.
GCCACCTGCCGAGGTCGTCGCACGCCTCCAGGCGGTCGGCTGCCAGGTGTGGGTGACGGTCAACGACCCGCAGGAGGCCGACTGGGCGCGCGAGCTGGGGGTGGACGGGCTGGTCGCCCAGGGCTGGGAGGCCGGTGGGCACCGGGGTGGCCCGGTCGACTCGGGCGGCGAGCAGCTGCCGGTGCGCGAGCTGGTGAACGCCCTGCGTGCCCGGTCCGACCTGCCGTTGATGGCGGCCGGGGGAGTGGTGTCCGGTGCCGCTGCGGCCGAGCTGCTCGAGCTGGGCGCCACCGCCGTCGCGATGGGCACGGTGTTCCTGGCGTGCCCCGAGGCCGGCACCGCGCCCGTGCACGTCGACGCCCTGACCCGTCGCGACCGCACGGTCGTCACGCGCGCCTTCACGGGCCGCAGCGCCCGGGCCCTGGCCACCACGTGGACCGACCTGTTCACCGAGGCCGCCCCCGCGGCATACCCGCACGTGCACCACGTGACCGCGCCGCTCCGGGCGCACGGGAAGGCCACCGGCGAAGCGGAGCTCGTGCACCTGTGGGCGGGCGCCGGTCACGCCGAGGTCCGTGCGCTGCCGGCCGCCGAGCTGGCGGCGCTCCTGGTCGCCGAGCTCGCGGCGGCGAAAAGCCGGTGAGGTCTGTCGGCACCTGTCGATAGGTTTCTGCGAGTGAGTGGCGACGACGACATCCTCCTGCGGGCCAGCGGGCTGACCAAGCGCTTCGGCGACTTCGTGGCGGTCGACGGGGTCGACTTCGAGGTGCGCAAGGGGGAGTGCTTCGGGTTCCTCGGTCCCAACGGCGCGGGCAAGTCCTCGACGATGCGGATGGTGGGCTGCGTGTCGCCGGTCAGCGGTGGCGAGCTCCGGCTCTTCGACCTCGACCCGGCCACCGACGGCCCCGCGATCCGCGCCCGGCTGGGCAGCTGTCCCCAGCGCGACACCCTCGACGAGGAGCTCACCGTCGAGGAGAACCTCTGGGTCTACGGTCGCTACTTCGGGTTGTCCCGCAAGGAGGTTCGCGCGCGGGCAGCCGAGCTGCTCGACTTCGCCCAGCTGACCGAGCGCGCCGGCGACAAGGTCGAGCCCCTGTCGGGTGGCATGAAGCGGCGCCTCACCATTGCGCGCTCGCTGATCAACTCGCCCGAGATACTGCTGCTCGACGAGCCGACCACCGGGCTCGACCCGCAGGCTCGACATGTGTTGTGGGACAGGCTGTTCCGGCTCAAGCGGTCCGGGGTGACGCTCGTCCTCACCACCCACTACATGGACGAGGCCGAGCAGCTGTGCGACCGCCTCGTGGTCATGGACCACGGCCGGATCGTCGCCGAGGGGTCGCCGCGCGAACTCATCGAGCAGCACTCGACGCGTGAGGTGTTGGAGCTGCGGTTCGACGTCGACGACCACGCACGTCACGCCGAGCAGGTGAGCGGGATCGGCGAGCGTGTCGAGGTGCTGCCCGACCGGCTGCTCGTCTACGCCCACGACGGGGACCGTGCCTCCGCCGACGTCCACGCCCGCGGGGTCGCGCCGCTGTCCTCGCTCGTGCGCCGCTCGACCCTCGAGGACGTCTTCCTGACCCTGACCGGCCGGACGCTGGTCGACTGATGACCGCCTACGACGACCGTTCCGTGCGGGGCCCGAGGGCGCCACTCTCCGCCGTCGAGCGGGTCCTCGCCGTGTGCGGCTACCACGCGACCGTCTACGCGCGGACCTGGCGCGGCAGCATCGTCACGCGGGTGCTGTCGCCGGTGCTGTTCATGCTCTCCATGGGCATCGGCCTCGGTGCCCTCGTCGACGACCGGGCCGGGGGCATCGACGGCAGGCCCTACCTGCACTTCGTCGTGCCGGGCATCGTGGCCACGCAGACGATGTGGGTGGCCTGGAGCGAGTCGAGCTACCAGGTGCTCGGCTACATCAAGTGGAACATGGGCTACCACGCCCAGCTCGCGACACCGTTGCGCGTCCGCGACGTGCTGGCCGGACACTTCCTGGCGATCACGGGTCACCTCGTCGTGGCGACGAGCCTGTTCATGGTGGTGGCGAGCCTGTTCGGCGGGTTCGACTCGTGGTCCGCGGTCGCGTGCCTTCCGGTCGCGGTGCTGACCGGCCTGGCCTTCGTCACGCCGATCTTCGCTTTCACTGCGACTCAGGAGGGCGACAACGGCTTCAACATCCTCTACCGATGGATCATCACGCCGCTGATGCTCTTCTCCGGCACGTTCTTCCCCGTCGACCAGCTGCCGGGGTGGATGCAGCCCGTGGCGTGGGTGACCCCGCTGTGGCACGGCGTCGAGGCCTGCCGCGCGGTCTCCGGCGGGTGGTCGGCCTCGGGCGGCACGGTCCCCTTCGTGGGCCACCTGCTGGTGCTCGCTGCGTACGCCGTCGCGGGCTGGCTCCTCGCCGAACGCACCTTCACGCGGAGGTTGGCCTCATGACCACGACCCAGCAGGTGCCGGTCGCCAGCCGCCTCGCGAGGGCGCTGCCCATGCCCGCGGGCGCCGGCCTGGCGCGGATGCTGGTGGAGCGCAACATCACCTCGTTTAGGCACGGCTGGATCGCCCTCGTCACGGGGTTCGCCGAGCCGGTGTTCTACCTCTTCTCCCTCGGCATCGGCATCGGCGCGCTGGTGCGGACGGTCACCACCGACTCCGGCATGGTGGTCACCTACCCGCAGTTCGTCGCCCCGGCCCTGTTGGCGGCGTCGGCGATGAACGGCGCGGTCATGGACTCGACCTTCAACGTCTTCTTCAAGCTCAAGTACGCCAAGCTCTACGACGCCGTCCTCGCGACGCCCATGGGACCCCGCGACGTCGCGGTCGGCGAGATCAGCTGGTCGCTGCTGCGCGGCGGCATGTACTCGGCGGCGTTCCTCGTCGTCGCGCTGCTCGCCGGTGCCGTCCGGTCGTGGTGGGCGCTGCTGGCGCTGCCTGCTGCGGTCTTCATCGGGTTCGCGTTCGCGGCGGTGGGCATGTTCGCGACGACGTTCATGCGGTCCTGGGTGGACTTCGACTACGTCACCCTCGCGGTGCAGCCCATGTTCCTGTTCTCCGCGACGTTCTTCCCGCTGTCGACCTACCCCGACGCGCTGCAGTGGCTGGTGCGCCTCACCCCGCTCTACCACGGGGTCGCGCTCGAACGGGCGCTCGTCCTCGGCGACGTCGGCTGGGGTGTGCTGGGGCACGTCGCCTACCTGCTCGTGCTCGGGGCCGTGGGCGTCGTGGGTGCGGCCCGCCGCCTCGAACGGCTGCTGCTGTCGTGACCCGTGGGCCCGTGACCCCGTACGTCCGTGACGCGGTCGCCGCCGCCTAGCATCGCGGCCATGGACGAAGCACCGGACGAAGCCCGGGACGAGCCTCAGGGCGAACCCCAGGACGAGGTGCGCTCGGCTGCCTTCGCGGACCTCGACGCGCTCACGGCATACCGGCTCTGGGCGCTGCGGTCCGACGTCTTCGTGGTCGAGCAGGACTGTCCCTACCTCGACCTCGACGGCCGCGATCTCGAGCCTGGGACCCGCCACCTGTGGCTCGAGCGCGGCGGGGTGCCTGTGGCCACCCTCCGCGTGCTCGACGACCCCGGCGCCGACGGTGGGGCACTGCGTATCGGTCGGGTCGCCACGGCGCGCGCGTGGCGGGGCCGGGGGTTCGCGGCACGGCTCGTCTCGGCAGTGCTGGAGGGGACGGTCCTGGAGGGAGCGCGGGAGCGGGACGTGGTGCTCGACGCGCAGTCCCACCTCGTCGACTGGTACGCGGGGTTCGGGTTCGCCCCGAGCGGCCGCGGCTTCGTCGAGGACGGCATCCCGCACACCCCCATGCGCCGGCCGTCCGGCGGGTAGCCGAAGCCGCTCAGGCCGTGGTGAGCGAGCGGCGCAGCCGGAGCGTGGCGGTGCCCAGCAGCGCCACGGCGAAGGCGGACAGGACCGCGAGCGGACCGAGGATGTCCGAGAGCCCACCGCCGCGGGACAGCAGTGTGACCCACGCATCGACGGCCCAGGCATGCGGCGTGAGGTGGCCCGCGGCCCGCACCCCGGCCGGCACGATCTCCAACGGCCACATGCAACCACCCAGCATCCCGAAGCCGATCCCCACGGCCGGGCCGATGGCGCTCGCCTGCTCAGGCGTGTGGAAGAGGGTCCCGCTCACGAGTCCCGCGCCCGTGCCGACGAGGCACCACACCGTCACCAGCACCGTGGCGGCGAGCGGGTTGCCCCAGTTCACCCCGAACACCAGGCCGCCCACCAGGACGATGAGGGCGGCCTGGGCGACGGCGAGGGTCAGGTAGCACAGCCCCTCGCCAAGTACGAGGTCGCGCGGGCGCACCGGGGCGGCCAGCGCCCTGGAGAAGATGCCCAGCCGACGGGTCTGGATGATGGCCGCCCCGCCGGCGGTGGCGTTGATGAACACGAACAGGACCAGCATCGTCGGTGCGCTGTAGCTGAACCCCAGGGGCAGGTAGCTGCTCGCACTGTCGACGACCTCCGTGCGCACCCCGGCCGCCGGCGACTCGCGCTGCAGCGCCAGGGCCCGGGCGTGGTTCTGGTCGAAGGTTCCGCTGACGCTGCGGGTCGCGAAGGCCGCAGCCTGCACCGTGGCCGCCTGCCGAGCCACGACCGACCGGATGGTCGTGAGCGTCGACCCCCCGGACCCGACCTCGCCGGTGGTCAGGACCGGGACGACCACCGAGCCGCCCGACTGCAGAGTGGAGGAGAAGCCGGCCGGCACGAGGACGACGGCCGTCACCTCACCGGACCGCAGCCGCTGCACGCCCGCGTCCCGGGTGGTGGCCCCGACGACCCGCAGCCCCGGTGCCGCGTCGAGACCGGCGACCAGCGCGTCCGCCATGGCGCTGCGGTCAGCCTGCACGACCGCGACGCGCTCCTGCGTGAACCCCGACGTCGTCACCCCGATCAGCAGGATCACCATGAAGGGCAGGAACAGCACGAAGAACAGGAACGTGCGGTCGCGGGCTGCCCGCCGCAGCTCGGTCCAGGCGAGGGTCACGGCTGTCATCGGGCCAGCACCCGCCGTCGCAGGCTGAACGCCAGCAGCGACGTCACCACCGCGAACGCCAGCACGGCCAGCAGTGGTCCGAGCGCCGCCGTCCACGGGGCCCCGCCGGACAGGTCGGTGAACGCCCGCAGCGCCCAGCCGTTGGGGGTGAGGCGGGCGAGGGCGCGGACGGCGTCTGGCGCCTGCCCGATGAAGACGAAGTTGCCGCCGAGCAGGACGAGGCCGAAGGTCAGGATGGAGGCGATGCCCTCGGCCTGCCGCTCGGTCCGGGCCAGGGTGATGACGAGGGCGGTGAGGCCGACGAGGGTGAGGGCGAGGGCCAGGACCAGGGCCGCGACCACCGGAGGTGGACCCCAGTCCGCGCCGAACAGCAACGAGCTGACCACGGCGACGGTCCCGAGGCTCGCCGCCCCGTAGACGAACGTCGCGAGCGACTTGCCGGCCAGGACGGCACCGATACCCAGGGGAGCGACGGAGAGTCGTTCGAGGGTGCCGCCGCTGCGTTCGAGGAACCACCCTCGCGAGCCGAAGCCGATCGCGAAGAACATGAAGAAGGTGCCCATGGCCGGCGCGTAGTAGCTGACCGCCGTGAGGGTCCTCGCCCCGGACGTCTGGGGCTGCACCTGCTCGGGGAGCGGCTGCGCCGACGCCTGCGCGGCCAGCGCGGCGACCGACGAGGCCGGCGCTCCGGCTGCCACCGCGGTGCGCACCGACAGCTGCACGCCCTCGAGGTGGGCGGTGAAGGACTCGGCGAGCGACCGGGCGACCTGTGCGGCGACGGTGGCGTCGACGCTGCCCAGCACCGTGATGGGCTCGCTGCTCCCGGCGGTGACGGCGTCCGAGAAGCCTGCCGGGATGACGAACGCGGCACCGAGGACCCCGTCGGCCACCTTGGACTGCGCGTCGGCCCGGCTCGAGACGGTCCGCACGGTCAGCAGGTCGTGCAGGTCGGGGCTGCGCAGGAACTGGGTGAAGCCGGTGGCGATCGCGCCGTGGTCGTCGTCCACCACCGCCACCGAGGTGTGGAACGACTGGGCTCCGCCGAACGCCACGCTGATCAGCCCGGCAACGGCCATCGGCGCGATGAACCCGAGGACCCATGCCGAGCGGTCCCGCAGCCGCTGCCGCAGGTCCTTCAGCGCGATGGCGACGACGGGGTGCACGTCACTCCCGCAGGGCCGTGCCGGTGAGGTGCAGGAAGACCGCCTCGAGGTCCGGCTCGACCACCTCGACCGAGCGCACCGACGCCCCCGCGCTGCTCGCGGCCGCCAGCACGGTGGGAAGCCGCAGGCGGCCGTCCTTGGCGAGCAGCTCGACCGTGGAGTCGGAGACGTCGACGCTGTCGATGCCCTCCATCGAGCGGCAGGCGGCGGCGAACGACCCCAGGGACCCGCTGGCGGACAACAGGATCCGGTCCCGCTCGCCGACCCGCGCGACCAGCTCGCGCCGGGTGCCCTCGGCGACCAGGCGGCCGCGGTCGATGATGCCGACGCGGTCGCAGAGGCGCTCGGCCTCCTCCATGTAGTGCGTCGTGTACAGCACCGCCAGACCGCTCGAGCCGAGGGCCCGGATGCTCTCCATGATGGCGTGGCGGCTCTGCGGGTCGACCCCGACGGTCGGCTCGTCGAGCACGAGCAGCTCGGGCCGGTGCAGCAGGCTGGCGCCGATGTTGAGCCGGCGCCGCATACCCCCGCTGTAGGCGTCGACCCGGTCGTCCGCACGGTCGGTGAGGTCGACCAGCTCGAGGACCTCGTCGACACGGGCGCGCAGCGCCGAGCCCGAGAGTCGGTAGAGCCGGCCGAAGAACGCGAGGTTCTCGCGCGCGGTCAGGTCGGGGTAGAGCGAGACCTCCTGCGGCACGTAGCCGATGCGCGCCTTGGCCCGGGTCGCGCCGGCCGTCACCGCGATCCCGGCCACCTCGATGGACCCGTCGTCGGGGCTGAGCAGGCCGCACACGAGCCGGATCGTCGTGGTCTTGCCGGCCCCGTTGGGGCCGAGCAGCCCGTAGGCCTCGCCCGGGGCGATGTGGAACGACACGTCGTCGACGGCGACCCGGTCACCGAAGCGGCGCGTGAGGTGGCTGGCGACCAGGACGTCCTCGTACGCGTCGCCGCCGCCGCGTGCGGGCTCCCGGGCACGGGCGGCTGCCGAGGCCGGCGCGGCACCGGTGGACGGTGCAGGTGTCATGGCGTCCCCTCTCCGATGGCCCTCCGCGCCCACGCTGCGCCGCCCGGTCGCCCAGGGGCAGGGTCCGAGGTCCCTGTTCGGGTCGCTCTGGCCGCGCCGACGATGGACGCGAGGCCCATCGGAGGGCGATGGACCGGACGAGGAGCAGGACGATGGCCGCAACCACGAACGACATGACCCTGCCGGAGCGCATCGAGGCGCTGGAGGTGCAGATCCTCGCGCTGCGGACCGAGCTCGCCCGCACCCGGCTGGAGCAGTGGACCGGGCGGCTAGAGCACCTGGAGGTGCAGTACCGCCTCGGCCGGATGGAGACCGACGAGCGGATCGGCTCCCTGCTGACCGACCTCCGGCACCGGATCGCCAAGGCGCGCGCTCGTGCCGAGTCGCGCGGCGAGGCGGCGGGCGAGGCCGTCGACACGCTGGCGACCGGGGTCGAGGTGGCCTTCGCCGACCTGCGCGAGGCGATGGCGCAGGCCCGGGGCGTCGTCACCCGCTGAGTCGGGACACGGGGTGGCCGGGCTGCCCGGACGGTGCCTCACGCCGCTCGTGGTGTGGTGGCTGCGCTCAGCCCGGCTGCCCGTGGGGGACGGCGGCCATCGCCTCGACCTCGACGAGCTGGTCGGGCCAGCCGAGCACGGTGACCCCCAGCAGGGTGCTAGGGGCCCGGTGCGGGCCCATCCGCGCCTGCACGACCTCCCAGGCGGCGACGAGGTCCTGGCGCCGGGAGCTCGCGACGTAGACCGTGCTCTTGAGGACGTCGCCCAGCCCCGCGCCCGCCGCGCGCAGTGCGGACTCGAGGTGGTCCATGACCACCTTCGCCTGGGCGGCGACGTCACCCGGGGCGACGACCCGTCCCTGCGCGTCGAGCGGGCACGCGCCGGCCGTGAGGACCAGCCGGGTACCCGGTGGCTGCGTCGCCGCGTAGGCGTAGGGGACGCCCGGGTAGAGCCCTGGCACGTCGACGAGCTGGGGTCCGGACATGGCGCCATGGTGGCACGCGCACGGGTTGCGACACGCGCCCGCGTGTCGCGCGCCGGGTCTGCTGTTTCGAACACGTGTTCGGTATGCTCGTCCACAGGTGGCACCACCTGCGGCACCACCGTCCACAGGCTGTTCCTCGGCCCGGGACGGCTGTCGGTGGCGGCACCTAGCGTCTGACCCGACAGCAACTGACAGCGACAGGGTCGAAGGCAGGCGCGCCCGACTCGACAGTGGAAAGAAGGAAACGTGGCCAGGATGCCCGGTGGCAACACTGCAGGTGACCAGAAGGCGAAGTCGCTCGACTCCGTCATGGGACAGATCGAGAAGAACTTCGGCAAGGGCGCGGTCATGCGCCTCGGCGACGACGTGCGTCCCCCCATCGACGTGATTCCCACGGGATCCATCTCCCTCGACGTGGCCCTGGGTATCGGTGGCCTTCCGCGTGGTCGGGTCGTGGAGATCTACGGACCGGAGTCCTCCGGCAAGACCACCGTCGCGCTCCACGCGGTCGCCAGCGCCCAGCGGGCCGGCGGCATCGCGGCGTTCATCGACGCCGAGCACGCCCTCGACCCCGAGTACGCCAAGAAGCTCGGTGTCGACACCGACGCGCTCCTCGTGAGCCAGCCCGACACGGGGGAGCAGGCGCTCGAGATCGCCGACATGCTGATCCGCTCCGGCGCACTCGACATCATCGTCATCGACTCCGTGGCGGCCCTCGTGCCCCGCGCCGAGATCGAGGGCGAGATGGGTGACAGCCACGTCGGCCTCCAGGCCCGGCTCATGTCCCAGGCCCTGCGCAAGCTCACGGGTGCGCTCAACACCTCGGGCACGACCGCGATCTTCATCAACCAGCTCCGCGAGAAGATCGGCGTCATGTTCGGCTCGCCCGAGACGACGACCGGTGGCAAGGCGCTGAAGTTCTACGCCTCGGTGCGCCTCGACGTCCGCCGCATCGAGACCCTCAAGGACGGCACCGAGCCCGTCGGCAACCGCACCCGCGTCAAGGTCGTCAAGAACAAGGTGGCCCCGCCGTTCAAGCAGGCGGAGTTCGACATCCTCTACGGCCAGGGCATCTCCCGAGAGGGTGGCCTCATCGACATGGGCGTCGAGCACGGCTTCGTGCGCAAGGCCGGCGCCTGGTACACCTACGAGGGCGACCAGCTCGGCCAGGGCAAGGAGAACGCCCGCCAGTTCCTCAAGGACAACCCCGACCTCGGCAACGAGATCGAGAAGAAGGTCAAGGAGAAGCTCGGCATCGGGCCGCAGGTCGACAAGCCGGCCGACGCGGTCCCCGAGGTCCCGGTCGAGTTCTGAGCCATCCCGCATGACTGATCGACACGCTGCGGCCAGGGCGGCCTTCGAGGCTGCCCTCGCCGCGACGTCGTCCGAGGCCGTGGCAGGACACCGGCCCACCGTTGCCCCACGGCGTCCGGAGGCGTGGCAACCCATCCCCGGCGACCCCGAGAGCGACCTGCAGTCGCGGGACGCCGAGCCGGACGCCCACGACGTCGCCCGGCAGATCGTGCTGCGGCAGCTCGCGATGGCACCCAGGAGCCGCCAGCAGCTGCGCGACAAGCTCAAGCAGCGTGAGTGCCCCGACGACGTCGCCGAGGCCGTGCTCGACCGCATGACCGAGGTCGGCCTCATCGACGACGAGGCGTTCGCTGGGATGCTCGTGCGGTCGCAGCAGGCCGGGCGTGGGCTGGCCAAGCGAGCGCTGGCCCGCGAGCTGCGCACCAAGGGGGTCGACGACGAGACGGCCCGTGCCACCCTCGACGCCATCGACCCGCACGCCGAGCGCGACCAGGCCGAGCGACTCGTCGCCAAGAAGCTGCGGTCGATGCACGGGCTCGACGTCCTCGTCCAGAAGCGACGGCTGGCAGGGATGCTGGCTCGCAAGGGCTACCCCGCCGACCTGTCGATGTCCGTGATCCGAGAGGCTCTCGCGGAGGCTGCAGAGCACCGGCGGGACTGACCTCCGTTCCCCGGCCGAACCCGGCCCCATCCCTGCTGCAGCGTGGGCAGGCACAGCTGCGCTGGCCGGCCGGCCTCCCTCGACGGGATGGGCTGCTCCGTCCGCTTTTCGGCGCAGCGCGGGTACGCCGCAGTGGTGAAGTCAACCCGCTGCCCGCCTTCCTAGGGTTGACCTGCAGGGTGCCGCAACCCTTGCGAGGAAAGACAACTGGGTGTCCGCACCACACAGTCGATGAGGGGGATTGCGATGCGCATGTCAGTGAGGCAGCTGGCGGCTGCCACGGTTGTCGGTCTGGCGGCCCTGGTGCCGGCGGTGGTGCTCGCGGCGCCACACGCCCAGGCCGCGACGGGTCCGTCGGGTCTGTGGAACTTCACTGTCGCGGCCGGCAGCGCCACGGTCGCGGACCTCGACGGCAACCCGCAGAACATCTCGCTCAAGGGCAGCTGGAGCCGCGGCACCGGCTACGTGAGCTTCAACGCGGCCCCCGCCTACGGCCAGGCGAACGGGTCGACCTTCAGCCCGGGCGACCTCGAGTTCGCCTTCGGGGCAGTCCTGCGTACGAACAGCCTGGTGGCAAAGTCCAACCCCAACGTCATCCAGGGCGGCATGGGCAACGATCCCGCCCAGTTCAAGATCGCGCTGCAACCGGTCAACGGCGGCACGGCGATCTGCGTCCTCAAGGGCACCAAGGGCTACATGGTCGCCAAGTCCACCCGCACCTCACTGGCCAACGGGGCCTCGCACGAGGTCGTCTGCAGCCGGCAGTCCGGCTCGATCAGCATCGCGGTCGACGGCTACGTCAACACCTACGCGCTGTCGCCGGGGACCATCCGGCTGACGTCCGGCCGCCCCCTGTACGTGGGGGGCAAGGGCTCGACGACCACGTGGACCGACCAGTTCCGGGGCCAGCTCGACTGTGCCGGCGTGGTCTCCGGTGCTGGCGCCAGAGCCGCGCTGATGGCCAAGATGCCCTGCTGACGGCGGCTGCAGACCGGATCGGCACGGGGCGTGGCGCCCCTGCAACCAGCGACCTACTGACCTCTGCTCACGCCGGAGGACTGCGCCGGTAGCCTCGCACTCGTGCAACCGCAGCCGTCCGCGCCGCGCTTGACCGCGCTCTCGGCGCGCCTGGTCACGGTGGCCGGCGCCACGCGCACACCTCGGCGCAACCGTTACCTGGCCGACCTGCTCGCCTTCATCGCAGGGATGCTGAACTCCGTGGGGTTCGTGGCCGTCTCCGTCTACACCTCCCACATGACGGGCCTGACCGCATCCGTCGCCGACCACCTCGTGCTCGGGTCGATGCGCCTGGTCGGCACCGGGGTGGAGGCCATCACCTGCTTCGTCCTCGGAGCGATGACCTGCGCGATGCTGTTCAACTGGGGCCGTCGGCGCCACCACGAGGCCCGGTTCGCCAACGTCCTGGTGCTCGAGGCCCTGCTGATCCTCGCCTTCGGAGGGCTGGCCGACCAGCTCACCTGGCGACACCGCGACCTCGTGTTCGTCGCGGTGCTGTGCTTCACCATGGGTCTGCAGAACGACATCATCACCAAGATCTCCGCCGCGCAGATCCGCACCACGCACGTCACCGGCATGATCACGGACATCGGCATCGAGCTGGGCAAGGCGGCGTACCGCAGCCGGACGGTCGGCCTGCCGCCGGTGCGCGCAGACCTCGGCAAGCTCGGCATGCTGGCCGGGTTGGTCGGTCTGTTCTTCGTCGGCGGAGTGGCCGGCGCCGTCGGCTACCTCGCCCTCGGCTTCACCGTGCTGGTCGCGCCCGCCCTCGTGCTCCTCGTGGTCGCCGCCCCACCGCTCGTCGCCGACCTCCGGACGCGCTGACGGCGCGCCTCCGGGGCTGCATGCGGGGCCACGCGCCCGCGCGGCATACCAGCCGTGCGCAGCACGTACCCTTGTCGATGCGATGACCACACAGATGACCCCGAAGACCTACGACGTGCGCACCCACGGGTGCCAGATGAACGTGCACGACTCCGAGCGGCTCGCCGGCCTGCTCGAGACGGCCGGCTACGTCGACGTCAACAGCGTCCCCGCGACGGCTCGGCCCGACACCGCCGACGTCGTCGTCTTCAACACCTGCGCCGTGCGTGAGAACGCCGACAACAAGCTCTACGGCAACCTCGGGCAGCTGCGACCGGCGAAGACCGCGAACCCCGACATGCAGATCGCCGTCGGTGGCTGCATGGCCCAGAAGGACCGCGACACCATCGTCGCGCGGGCGCCCTGGGTCGACGTGGTCTTCGGCACCCACAACATCGGCAGCCTCCCGGCGCTTCTCGACCGTGCCCGCCACAACCGCGAGGCCCAGGTCGAGATCCTCGAGAGCCTCGAGGTGTTCCCCAGCACCCTGCCCACCCGACGCGACTCCGCCTATGCCGGCTGGGTCTCGATCTCGGTGGGCTGCAACAACACCTGCACGTTCTGCATCGTGCCGAGCCTGCGCGGCAAGGAGGCCGACCGGCGTCCCGGCGACGTCCTGGCCGAGGTGCAGGCGCTCGTCGAGCAGGGCGTCGTCGAGGTCACCCTGCTGGGCCAGAACGTCAACACCTACGGCGTCGAGTTCGGCGACCGGCTCGCGTTCGGCAAGCTGCTGCGTGCCTGCGGAGAGATCGAGGGCCTCGAGCGGGTGCGCTTCACCAGCCCGCACCCGGCGGCCTTCACCGACGACGTCATCACCGCGATGGCCGAGACGCCCAACGTCATGCCGTCGCTGCACATGCCGCTGCAGTCCGGCTCCGACCGGGTCCTGAAGGAGATGCGCCGGTCCTACCGCAGCGCCAAGTTCCTCGGGATCCTCGACAAGGTCCGCGAGCAGATCCCGGACGCCGCGATCACCACCGACATCATCGTGGGGTTCCCGGGCGAGACCGACGCCGACTTCGAGGAGACGTTGAGGGTGGTCCGCGAAGCCCGCTTCTCCAGCGCCTTCACGTTCCAGTACTCCATCCGCCCCGGGACCCCCGCGGCGACCATGCCCGACCAGCTGCCCAAGGCCGTCGTCCAGGAGCGCTACGAGCGCCTCATCGCAGTGCAGGAGGAGGTCTCCTGGGCCGAGAACCGTGCCCTCGAGGGCCGCGAGGTCGAGGTCCTCGTCGCCACCGGTGAGGGTCGCAAGGACACCGAGACCCACCGGCTCTCGGGCCGGGCGCAGGACAACCGGCTCGTGCACTTTGCCGTACCCGAGGGCGCAGAGCGGCCCCGGCCCGGCGACATGGTCACCGTCGGCGTCACCTACGGCGCCCCGCACCACCTCGTCGCGGATGCGGCCCTCGCGGGCGGTGTCTACGCCGTACGGCGCACGGCCGGTGGCGACGCGTGGGCCGCCGCGCAGGACTCGCCCGTGCCGGGCAAGCCCGCTGTCTCCCTCGGCATGCCGGGGCTGGGTCGCCCCGCCCAGCAGCCCGCCGCCCCCGCCTGTCGCTAGCCACCCTCCGTCAGTCACCCCGACCGGACAACAGGCGTCGCCACACCTCGCGTCCGATAGCGTCCCGACCCACCTCGTCGATCTGGAAGACTCCCCGCATGACCATCCGCCCCATCGTGATCACGGGCGACCCGGTGCTGCACCGCCGCGCCGAGCCCGTGCAGGCGTTCGACGCCGAGCTGGCCGAGCTGATCGCCGACATGTTCGAGACCATGGACGCCGCCAACGGCGTGGGGCTGGCCGCCCCGCAGGTCGGCGTCGGCCTGCGCATCTTCACGTGGCAGATGGACAACGACGACGACGTGCCGGCCCGTGGCGTCATCGTCAACCCCTACGTCACGGCCTCGAAGCCGGCGCAGGAGGACCCCGACCCGCACGAGGAGGTCGAGGGGTGCCTGTCCGTGCCGGGGGAGAGCTTCCCGCTGAAGCGCGGTGAGCGGGCCAGCGTCACCGGGTACGACGCCGACGGCCGGGAGATCTCGTTCGAGGCCACCGGGTGGTTCGCCCGCTGCATGCAGCACGAGTACGACCACCTCAACGGCTTCCTCTACGTCGACCGGCTCAACGACAATTGGGGCAAGAAGGCCCGCAAGGCCGTGAAGAAGGCCGGCTGGGGCGGCCCCGGCCAGAGCTGGATGCCGGGCGTCGACCCCGACCCGTTCGGCCACGACAGCCCGGACGAGCACGACCTGTGAGCGACTCCCGGTGCCTGCACCGGTGATCGTCGCCGTCGTCGGGCCCACCGCGACGGGCAAGTCCGACCTCGCGCTCGACCTGGCCGAGGTGCTGGGCGGCGAGGTCGTCAACGCCGACGCCAGCCAGCTCTACCGCGGCATGGACATCGGGACGGCCAAGCTGGCGCCGCACGAGCGGCGCGGCACACCCCACCACCAGCTCGATGTCCTGGACGTCACCGACGAGGCGTCGGTGGCTGCCTACCAGGTGGCCTCACGCGCCGACATCGACTCCATCTGCCGGCGCGGGGCGCGGCCCGTGCTGGTCGGCGGGTCAGGCCTGTACGTCCGGGCGGCCCTCGATGTCCTGGACATCCCCCCGACCGACCCGGCGGTCCGGGCCCGGCTCGAGGCGGAGGCCGACGAGCTCGGCACCGGGGCGATGGCGGAGCGCCTGCGCGCCCTGGACCCCGTCGCGATGGAGCAGATCCAGCCCAACAACGTCCGGCGTATCGTGCGTGCGCTCGAGGTGGTCGAGCTCACCGGGCGGCCGTTCTCGGCGACCATGCCCCGGCGGGAGTTCGTCCGCCCGACCGTGGTGCTCGGGCTGCGGGTCGGCCGCCCCGAGCTGGACGCGCGGATCGGGGCGCGGGTCGAGCACATGTGGCGGGCCGGCCTGCTCGACGAGGTGAGGGGCCTCGACGAGCTGGGGCTGCGCCGGGGTCGCACCGCCTCCCGCGCCCTCGGCTACGCCCAGGCCCTCGCCCAGCTCGACGGGACGCTCGACGAGGAGCAGGCGAAGGAGCAGACGGCCACCCTGACCCGCCGGTTCGCCCGCCGGCAGGAGTCGTGGTTCAACGCCGACCCGCGGATCCACTGGCTCGACGCGTCGGCCGACGCGCGGGACGGGCTGCTGGCGCGGGCCCTGGCCGTCGTCAGGGACAATGGCGCCCATGGCTGACCAGACCCCCTTCACCAAGGGCCACGGCACCGAGAACGACTTCGTGCTGGTGCCCGACCTCGAGGGGTCTCGGCCGCTCTCCAGCGAGCAGGCCGCCCTGCTCGCCGACCGCCACGCCGGCATCGGCGGTGACGGCGTCATCCGCGTCGTACCGACCGCATTGGCGACCGAGGCGCTGGTGCTGCAGCAGGCCTCCGGAGCCCGGTGGTTCATGGACTACCGCAACGCCGACGGCAGCGTCGCCGAGATGTGCGGCAACGGCACCCGGGTCTTCGCGGCCTACCTGCGTCGCGAGGGTCTCGAGACCGCCGACGAGTTCGCCATCGCCACCCGGGCCGGCACGAAGCTCGTGCGGTTCGAGGGGCCGGACCTCATCGCGGTCAACCTCGGTCCGTGGCGGCTGATTCAGCCGCACATCGCCGACGCGGAGGGCTTCGACGCCCTCGTCCACGTCGCGGGCCACGACCCGTTCTCGGCCCTGAGCGTCGACCTCGGCAACCCGCACACCGTCGTCGCGCTCCCCGAGACGGTGGACCTCGACGACCTCGACCTCTACCACCACCCCGTCGTCAACCCCGAGCCCGAGCACGGGACCAACATCGAGTTCGTGCGCCCGATCGGGCCCGGCCACGTGCGGATGCGCGTCCGCGAGCGCGGCGTCGGCGAGACCCGCTCCTGCGGCACGGGCGCGGCGGCCGCGGCGATCGCGACCCGGTTCTGGGCCGGTGACATCGGCGACTCCTGGACCGTGGACGTGCTCGGGGGACGGCTGCGCGTGCGCATGCTGCCCGACCAGGAGGTCGAGCTCGCCGGCCCAGCGGCCCTGGTGGCCGACGGCACCACCACCCTCGCCTGAGCTCAGGCGGTGCGGCGGACCTCGAGGACCCGGAAGCCCTTGTCAGAGGCGAAGCGGGACACGGCATACGCGTCTGCGGGGAGCTGGTCGGTGAGCCAGCGCTGCAAGGAGTCGGAGCCCAGGTTCTTCTGGACGACGAGGTAGGCGGCACCGCCGACCACGAGCCGGGGAAGCCAGGTGAGCAGCATGTCGTGCAGCACGGCCTTCCCGACCCGGATGGGCGGGTTGGACCAGATGGCCTCGAACGACAGTGCGTCGGGCACGTCCTCGGGGCGGCAGGCCTGCACCGACTCCAGGCCGAGCGAGGACGCCGTGGTGCGGAGCAGGTCCAGGGACCGCTCGTTGACGTCGACACCCCACACCTGTGCCCCTGGCGAGCGAAGCGCCAGCGTGAGGGTGATCGGACCCCAGCCGCAGCCGAGGTCGAGCAGGGCGCCGGCCGTCGGGGGAGCAGGAGCCACGCGCAGCAGGACGGCGGTGCCCTTGTCCACGCCCTCGGGGCTGAAGATGCCGGAGGCCGTCTGCACGGTGACCTCGCGCCCGGCGAGCTCCACCGTCATCGAGCGTCGCTGGGCAGCGCTGGCCGGTGCGGCGGTGAAGTAGTGGTCGTCGGCGCTCATCGGGGCCAACGGTAGAGCGCGTGGCGTGTCAGGACATAAAGCGGTCGCCCAGGTGGTTGCAGCAATGAGACCCTGAGGGAGATATGACACCACGCTCTGACATCTTCGACTTCCGCGCCGCCGCCCTCGCCGAGGAGACCGCCACCCCGAGGACCGGTGGCGACCTCGGCCTCCAGGACGGCCAAGGCTTCGACGGCGACCAGTACGACCGCGAGGAACGCGCCGCCCTGCGTCGCGTCGCCGGGCTGTCCACCGAGCTCGAGGACGTCACCGAGGTCGAGTACCGCCAGCTGCGCCTCGAGCGCGTCGTGCTCGCCGCGGTGTGGACCGAGGGCACGGCCGAGGACGCCGACAACTCCCTGCGCGAGCTCGCCGCGCTCGCCGAGACGGCCGGCTCGACCGTCCTCGCCGGGCTGGTCCAGCGCCGCGACCGTCCGGACACCGGCACCTACCTCGGGTCCGGCAAGGCCCAGGAGCTGCGTGACGTCGTTATCGCCGAGGGTGCCGACACCGTCATCTGCGACACCGAGCTGACCCCGTCGCAGCGCCGTGCGCTGGAGGACGTCGTCAAGGTCAAGGTCATCGACCGCACCGCCCTGATCCTCGACATCTTCGCCCAGCACGCGAAGTCCAAGGAGGGCAAGGCGCAGGTCGAGCTGGCCCAGCTGCAGTACCTCCTCCCGCGCCTGCGCGGCTGGGGCGAGTCGATGTCCCGGCAGGCGGGTGGCCAGGCCGCCGGCGGCCAGGGCATGGGCTCGCGTGGTCCCGGTGAGACGAAGATCGAGCTCGACCGCCGCCGGATCAACACGCGGATGGCCAAGCTGCGCCGCGAGATCAAGGAGATGAAGACCAGCCGCGACACGCGCCGCCTGAGCCGCAAGGCGCACGAGGTGCCCAGTGTCGCGATCGCGGGCTACACCAACGCCGGCAAGTCCTCGCTCCTCAACCGCCTCACCGGCGCCGGGGTGCTGGTGGAGAACCAGCTCTTCGCCACCCTCGACCCGACGGTGCGCCGGGCCGAGACCGAGGACGGGCGGCTCTACACCCTCGCCGACACGGTGGGGTTCGTCCGGCAGCTGCCGACGCAGCTCGTCGAGGCGTTCCGCTCGACGCTCGAGGAGGTGGCCGACGCCGACCTGCTGCTGCACGTCGTCGACGGTTCGCACCCCGACCCGGAGGGCCAGATCAGCGCCGTCCGGGCCGTGCTGGCCGATGTCGACGCCGCTGACGTCAAGGAGGTCGTGGTCGTCAACAAGGCCGACGCGGCCGACCCCGAGGTGCTCGACCGGCTCCGTCGCCACGAGAAGCACTGCATCGTGGTGTCGGCGCGCACCGGCGCCGGGCTCGCCGAGCTGCGCGCGCTCATCGCCGACGAGCTGCCCCGTCCGGACATCGACGTCGAGGTGCTGCTGCCCTACGACCGCGGCGACCTCGTCAGCCGCCTGCACGAGGAGGCCGAGGTGCTCTCGAGCGAGCACACCGAGCGGGGCACGCACGTGAAGGCCCGGGTGCACCCCGAGCTCGCCTCCGAGCTCGCCGACTTCGCCGCCTGACGACACCCCGATGGAGGTCCGCTCCGGGGGCCTGGACACCCCGCAGGTCGCGGCACTGCTGGCTGCCCACGTGGCCGACATGCGCCGCTACTCTCCACCCGACAGCGTGCAAACCCTCGACCTCGACCGCCTGCGCACCCCGGACCTCAGCTTCTGGAGCGTCTGGGAGGGCGAAGAGGTGCTCGGGTGCGGGGCACTGCGCGAGCTCGACCGCCGGCACGGCGAGCTGAAGTCGATGCGCACCGCCGCCGAGCACCGCGGACGCGGCGTGGGCGCTCTGGTGCTGGAGCACCTCGTGGCGCAGGCCGTCGCTCGCGGCTACTCGAGGCTGAGCCTCGAGACCGGTTCGCCTGCGGAGTTCGCCCCTGCCCGGCGCCTCTACGCGCGGCGGGGCTTCGTCGAGTGCGGGCCGTTCGGGCCGTATGCCGCCGACGAGTTCAGCGTGTTCATGACCCTCGCCCTGCCTGCGGGCGACGCCCCGCGCGGGTAGCGTCGCCCCATGACTGACGTCGTGGGCATCACCGGAGTGACCGGCGCGGTGGGTGGTGCCGTGGCGAGCCGGCTCGCCGACCTCGGCGACCGGCTGGTGCTGCTGGCCCGACGCCCGGAGGCTGCACTTGAGGTCCCCGGCGCAGCCGTGCGCCGCGCCGAGTACGCCGACACCGCTGAGGTGCGTGCGGCGCTCGCCGGCATCGACACGCTCCTCATGGTGTCGGCGGCCGAGGACGTCGACCGTCGCAGTCAGCACCTCGCCTTCGTCGACGCGGCAGCCGCCGCCGGGGTGCGGCACGTCGTCTACACGTCGTTCCAGGGCGCGGCCGCCGACTGCACCTTCACCCTGGGGCGCGACCACTTTGCCACCGAGGAGGCGATCCGGGCCTCGGGGATGGCCTTCACCTTCCTGCGCGACAGCTTCTACGCCGACTTCCTGCCGCTCATGGTGACCGACGGCGCCATCCGCGGACCGGCCGGTGACGGCAGGGTCGCCGCGGTCGCCCGCGACGACGTCGCCGCGGTCGCCGCCGTCGTGCTCGCCGACTCTGCGGCGCACGCCGGCGCGACCTACGACCTGACCGGGCCCGAGGCGCTCACCCTCGCAGAGGCCGCCGCCACCATCACCGAGGTGACCGGGACGCCCACCCGCTACGTCGCGGAGACGGTGCCCGAGGCGTATGCGTCACGGGCGTCGTACGGCGCCCCCGACTGGCAGGTCGACGCCTGGGTGTCGACCTACACCGCGATCGCCGCCGGTGAGGTCGAGCACGTCAGCGACGCCGTCGAGCGGCTGACGGGCCACCCGGCGACGAGCCTGCGCGAGCTGCTGGAGCGCCCGAGCCGGTAGGGGGCTGCTCGCTGCCCCCTACCGGCTCGGGCGGGGCTCAGGTCAGGTCGCAGTGAGCCGGTAGACCGACACGTGGGAGCGGGAGTCCGCCGTGAACGCGGACCGGTCCCAGTCGGCATACCTCGCCTCGAGCTCGAACCCCGCGAGGCGTCCCATGAGGTCGAGCTCGGCCGGCCAGATGTAGCGGTGCGGGCTGATGCCGTGGGTGGCCTCGCGCCCGCGTCCGTAGCGGAAGTGGTGCGAGACCACCCGCTGGTGCAGCACGTCGTAGTCGTCGAGGCCGACGTAGCCGGGCTCGCTGGCGAACACCGTCGCGGGGGAGCCGGGCGGGAGCTGGCGCAGCTGGGGCACCCACAGCTCGATGACGAACGCGCCGCCGGGGGAGAGGTGCCGCGCCGCGTTGCGGAAGCACTCGACCTGCTCGTCCTGGGTGAGCAGGTTCGAGACGGTGTTGAACACGAGGTACACCAGGGAGAACTCGCCGGGCGCCCGCGTCGTGGCCATGTCACCGACGACGACGGGTATGGCGTCGGCGCCCACCTTCTCGCGCAGCCTCGCCACCATGGGCTCGGACAGCTCGATGCCCGTGACGGGGACGCGCCGCTCGGCGAGGGGTATGGCGACGCGGCCGGTGCCGATCGCGAGCTCCAGGGCCGCGCCGGTGCCCGCCAGGTCCGCGAGGTGGTCGACGGTGGGCCCCAGGACGTCGTCGGCGAACATGCCCTCGCCGGGGGTGTCGTAGAGGGAGGCGGTCGTCTCGTCCCAGATCTCGTCAGGGTGCACGACCTCGACACTGGCCGCCGACCACCGTTGCTGTCCACCGGGTTTCGGCTGCCCGGGGTCAGAGTCGGCCCGGGGTCAGAGTCGGCCCGGGGTCAGAGTCGGCCCGGGGTCAGAGCCGGCGCAGGGCCGTCGTGAGGACGACGGGCTCGCCGGCCTCGTCGGAGGCGTCGAGGTCGACGGTCGCCTCGATGACCCAGTCGTGGTCGCCCTCGGGGTCCTCCAGGGTCTGACGGGCCAGCCACAGCCGGTGCTCACCCTCGGGCTCGTTCTCGCCGGGCGCGGGGCCCGTGGCGGGGGAGAGGTGCAGCAGGCGTGGGCCGCGGGCCGCACCGTCGGTGCCGATCGTGTCGTGCTCGGCGTAGTAGGCGCCGAGTGCCGCGTCCCAGGCCGACTCGTCCATGAGGGGGTGGCGCGGGGGCTCGGGCAGCGCCGCGGCAGCCTCCTCGAGGGCGGCGAGCTCCTCGAAGCGGTCGCGCGAGGCGAGCTCGACCCGGCGGAACATGGCGTTCCTGACCATGACGCGAAAAGCCTTCTCGTTGAACGTGATCGGGCGGCCAGCGCGGGTGCCGCCATGCGCAGCCAGCCGCTCGAGCTCGTCGAGCCGCGCGTTGGCATCGGGATCGGTCAGGGCCTCCCACTCATCGAGGAGTGAGCTGTCGGTCTGGCGGACGGTCTCGCCGAGCCACTCGTGCAGGTCCTCGAACGCCTCGCTGCGGTGCGCCTCCGGGACGGTGTGGCGCAGCGTGCGGTAGGCGTCGGTGAGGTAGCGCAGGACCAGGCCCTCGCTGCGGGCGAGCTGGTAGTACGCGACGAACTCGGTGAACGT
The DNA here is from genome assembly GCF_052114585.1 of Pedococcus sp. 2YAF34. NCBI lineage: Bacteria > Bacillati > Actinomycetota > Actinomycetes > Micrococcales > Intrasporangiaceae > Pedococcus > Pedococcus sp. 2YAF34. The sequence continues at coordinate 197,095 of NZ_JBFRFA010000001.1, read as the reverse complement.
CATCGCCCGCTCGTACATGTCGCGCACGACCGACTTCGGCGACAGGGCCGCCTCCGACACCCACGGGTGGCTCTGCCGGAAGATCTCGAACGTCGCGTCGAGCAGCTCGGCGAGCGGCTTGGGCCACGAGACGTCCTCGAGCAGCTGCATGCGCTCCTCGTACTCGACGCCGTCGGCCTTCATCTCGGCGACCGCCTCGCCGCGCGCCTTGTACTGCTGCTGCAGCAGGACCTGGCGGGGGTCGTCGAGGATCGCCTCGATGACCGAGACCACGTCGAGGGCGTAGGTCGGCGCCTCCGGATCCAGGACGTCGAGCGCGGCCAGGGCCAGGGGGGCGAGGGGCTGGTTGAGCGCGAAGTCGCTGGCGAGCTCCTCGCGGACGGCGATCGTGCGTCCGTCGGGGCCGGGCGGGTCGACGCGGTGCAGCACACCGGTGTCGAGCAGGCTCCGGCCCAGGGTGATGGCCCGCCGCGCGAGTCGCGCCTGGTTGCGCGGTGACTCGTGGTTGTCGCGCAGCAGACGGCTCAGCGCCGCGACCGGGTCGCCCGGGCGCTGGACGACGTTGAGGATCATCGAGTGGTCGACACGCATGCGCGACACGAGGGGCTCGGGCTCGGCGTGCACGAGCTTGTCGTAGGTCTGCTCGGTCCAGGAGACCTCGCCGTCGGCAGGTTTGCGGCGCTGGACCTTGCGGCGCTTCTTGGGGTCGTCGCCGGCCTTCGCGAGCGCCTTCTCGTTCTCGATCACGTGTTCCGGCGCCTGGACGACGACCGAGCCGCTGGTGTCGAACCCCGCGCGGCCGGCCCGGCCCGCGATCTGGTGGAACTCGCGCGCCTTGAGCACCCGTTGCCGCGACCCGTCGAACTTCACCAGTCCGGTGAAGAGCACCGTGCGGATCGGCACGTTGATGCCGACGCCCAGGGTGTCGGTGCCGCAGATGACCTTGAGCAGGCCGTCCTGGGCGAGCTGCTCGACCAGCCGCCGGTAGCGGGGGAGCATCCCGGCGTGGTGGACCCCGATGCCGGACCGCACGAGCCGGGACAGCGTCTTCCCGAACCCCGCGGTGAACCGGAACCCGCCGATGCGCTCCGCGATGGCCTCGCGGTCGGCCTTGATGACTGACTTCAGGCCGACCAGCGCCTGGGCCTGCTCGAGCGCGGCGGCCTGGGTGAAGTGGACGATGTAGACCGGCGCCTGGTGGGTCGACAGCAGCTCCTCGATCGTCTCGGGCAGCGGGGTCATGGCCCAGGAGAAGCTGAGGGGCACCGGCCGCTCCGTACCCGTCACCAACGCCGTCGACCGGCCGTTGCGGCGGGTGAGGTCCTGGGCGAGCTCGCTCATGTCACCGAGGGTCGCCGACATGAGCAGGAACTGTGCCTGCGGCAGCTCGAGCAGCGGCACCTGCCAGGCCCAGCCGCGGTCGTGCTCGGCGTAGAAGTGGAACTCGTCCATCACGACCAGGCCCACGTCGGCCCGGTCTCCCTCGCGCAGGGCGATGTTGGCCAGCACCTCCGCGGTGCAGCAGATGATCGGGGCGTCGGGGTTGACCGAGGCGTCACCGGTGAGCATGCCGACCTCGCCGGCGCCGAACACCTCGCACAGGGCGAAGAACTTCTCGCTGACGAGCGCCTTGATCGGCGCGGTGTAGAAGCTGACCCGGTCGTCGGCGAGGGCCGCGAAGTGCGCGCCGGTGGCCACGAGCGACTTGCCCGAGCCGGTGGGCGTGGAGAGGACGACGTTCTCCCCGGCGAGCAGGGACAGCAGCGCCTCGTCCTGGTGCGGGTAGAGCGGGGTGCCCTGGTCCTGCGCCCAGGCGGTGAACGCGTCGTAGGCGGCGTCGGGGTCCTTCTCGACGTGGTCGAGCAGCTCAGGCAGGGACGGGGAGGTGGCGGCTGCCTGGTCGGTGCTCATCGCCGACAGTCTCGCAGGCAGCCGCGCTGAGTGGTCGGGTCAGGGCCGGGTGGCGGGGACCGTGGCGGCTCCGGCTCCTCGACGCGCCGCCCAGCGGGCGAGGTCCACGCGGTTCGCCGTGCCGGTCTTGGCGAGCAGGTGGCTGACGTGCGTGCTCACCGTCTTCTCGCTCACCACCAGCGTCCGGGCGATCTCCCCGTAGGTCCGCCCCGCCACGACGTGCGCCAGCACCTCCTCCTCTCGGGCGGTCAGGTGCGCACCCGCGTGCGGTCGTCCGTCCACGGCCGCGGTCACCAAGGGCTCGGCCAGGGGCACGCGGGCCGACCTGGCGAGCGAGGCCACCCGCTCGAGGATGGGGACCGCCTGCAGGTCGAGCGCGAGCTGCTGGGCCCGGCGCAGGGCCTCGACGGCCTCGCCCCGACGGGTGGGACCCGCGTCGAAGAGCGCCTCGGCCAGCCGCCACCGCGCGTAGCACTCGTCCCACGGCAGCACGTCCCGGAGCAGGTCCGCCGTCACCTCCCACGCGTGGACCCGGTCGGGCGCGAGCCGCGCGCGGCCCCGTTCCGCGGCGTACAGCGCGTCGAGCCCCTCGAGCTGTCGGTAGTAGGCCTCGTCGCCACCGGCGTCCTGGATGGTGTGGGGGAAGCGCTGCTCCAGCGCGTCCACCTCGCGCACCAGCGGTCCAGGGTCGGCGCGGGCGTCGCGTTGCTCCTGGGCCAGGTCGGCCAGCGCACGGACGGCCAGGGGCAGCAGCCACTCCGCCATGGTGGGGGAGACGCCGGGCGTGGTCGCCCCTACCAGCGCGGCGTCGACGCACCCTCGCAGGTCGCCTGCGGCGAGCCGCACCCTGGCCCGCACGGCGTCGAACTCGAAGGGGAGGAAGGTGGAGGTCTCGGCGAACAGCTCGTCGGCCCGGGCGAGGTGGCCCTGCGCCTCGTGCACCCGTCCCTGCAGCGCGGCGAGCTCTGCTGCCTGCAGGCGGGCGCCGACGTCGACGAGCGCTCCAGGGGTGCGACCGAGGGCGGAGCGCAGCAGCGCCTGACAGGCCCTCCAGCTCCCGCGCTGCAGCTCTCCCTGGGCCTCGCCGACCGCCAACCACGCCAGGTACGGGTGGGGGAGCCCGAGGTCCTCGCCCTGGGACCGGCGTGCGGCCACGCTGGCGCCCCAGCGCGGGTCGGCCGGGCCGCCCATGGCGTTGGCCTCCCACATGGTCGCGTGGCCGAAGGCGAAGCCGTCGCCGGCGAGGGCGGCGCACGCCACACCCTCCGACCCCCACGCCCGTCCCCTCGCCATGTCCTCGGTGATGACGGCGTGCATGGCGTTCGCCGTGAGGGCGTAGGACAGCGCGCGCGGGTGGCCGCAGGCCCTCGCCCGGGCAAGGGACTCGACCGCCATCCCCGGCGCCGCGGGGTCCTCGGCCCACAGTGCCGCGTGGGCCGCCTCGGCCAGCGCGAACGCGTGCTGCCAGGAGTCGGGTGCGGTGCCGGAGAGCTCGACCGCCCGCGCCAGCTCCTCGCGGTCGAAGAAGCCGCGACCGGTCATGAAGCGCAGGTGCTGGCGCCGGACCACCAGCTCTGCCGCCACGCGGGCCTCGGGGGCAGTGTGGTCGAGGAGGGCCTCGGTGGCCTCCAGCTCGCCGTCGAGGTCCCCAGCGCGGAGGGACGCGTCCCGAAGCCTCTCCCACAGGGCGCAGGCCTCGGTCTCGGGTCGACCCAGCTCCGCCAAGGCCTCGACGGCGCGGTGCAGCAGACGCACCACGTCGCCCCACGAGCCGTCGTGCTCGGCGGCGTCGGCAGCCCGCACGGCCCAGGCGTACGTGCCGTCCTCGTCACCGGCCCGGTGGAGGTGGTCGGTCATGAGGATGGCGGTCGCCAGGTCGGCAGCCTCCTTGTGGTGCCTGTCGCAGAGGGCCTCGGCGAACGCGGCGTGCAGCCTGGTGCGTTCGGGCGCAGCCAGTCCCGCCTCCAGCGCCTCCGCCTGCAGCGGGTGGTGGAACCAGTAGCCGTCGGAGTCGTGCACGTCGAGGATGCCCGCCTCCACGCACTCCCGCAGCAAGGGCCCGGCGTCCTCGACGCCGGCCAGCCGGGAAGCCGTGGCGAGGGTCGGCCCCCTCGCCACGGTGCCGCCGACTGCCAGCACCCGGGTGAGCTCTCGAGCGGCCGGTGACAGCTGGAGCCAGGCCCTGAGCACGGCGGAGGTCAGGTCCTCGGGCAACGCCCTGCCGGACAGGCTGGTCGCCGTCGGCGAGAGCCCGGCCACGAGCAGCTGGTTGAGGTAGGCGTTGCCTCCCGTGCGGTCGTGCACCTGCCGGACCAGGGCGTCGTGCGGCTCGTCCCCGAGCAGCGTCGAGAGCTGTTGCCTGGTCTCCTCCAGGGCGAGCGGGCCGAGGTCCTGCCGCACGAACCCCGGCAGCCGCCGCACGTCCGCGAGCCACCGGGTCATGGGGTGCTCCGGGCCGACCTCGCCCCTGCGCACCGTGGCGAGGATGGCCAGCCGCCGGTTCGCGAGCCCCGAGACGAGCCACATCAGGACGTCCAGCGTCCCCTGGTCGGCCCACTGCAGGTCGTCGACGACCAGCGCGACCGCCCCCTGCCGGCACCGTGCCTCGAGCCACCGGTCGAGCCCCTCGGCCGCGTCCTCGCCGGACAAGCCCTGGGAAGCCGTGTCTGCGCCGCCCTCGGCCCAGCCCGCGAGCGCCGACCGCAGGGGCAGCAGCGGGATGCTGAGCGTGGACAGCGGCAGGCAGGCTCCCGCGAGCACGAGGACGTCGTCGGCCGTCGCGCAGGCACGGTGAACGAGCCTGGTCTTGCCGACCCCTGCGTCCCCGGACACGAGTACCGCGCGACCGTGGCCCGCGCGCGCGGACGCGAGTGCCGAGTCGAGCACCTCCAGCTCCTCGACACGACCCACGAAGGCGTCGTCGGCGACGCCCTGCGGCAGCGTCACGTCCTCAGTGTGTCCTCTCGACGCGGCCCGGGGGAAGCGACTTTCAGGGGGTTCCGGGCCGCACCTCAGGGGGTGTGCCCGATGTGGCTCAGGTGGCTGTCGCCGGACCGTGGAGGAGTCAGCACAACACCTCCGCACCCACCACTCCAGGAGCACACCGTGAACACCAGCCAGCACCGTCGAACCGCCTTCGTCCTCTCGGCCACCGCGCCCGTCCTCGCCCTCCTGCTCGCCGTCGGGACCCTCCCGGCCGCGGCCCGGCAGGAGGCCGGGCCCTCCAACCCCCAGCCGGCATCGACCCCCTTCTGCGCCATCGAGCGCGTGGGCAGTCAGTACGTCGCGTGCGACAACCTGACGGGGAACGGGGTCCCGGCACCCGCCTGGGTGGACGAGAGGTGACCTGACCCGGGACCCACGACCGTGACCCCGGCGCCGCGCGCGCCGGGGTCACGGCCGTGCGAGGGCCTGGGGACGCCGGCGTGCGAAGCCCGCGAGCCGTCGTGCGCAGGGTTGGGGACGCCGGTGCCTGGGCCTGCCGCCACGGCATACCCTGTGCGCGTGGCTTCCCTCGACGAACTCCTGCACGCGGCCGTCCAGGGAGTCGGGGGCGTCGAGCGGCCCGGCCAGGTCGAGATGGCGCACGCGGTCGCGGACGCGATCGAGAAGGACGAGCACCTGCTCGTGCAGGCCGGCACCGGCACCGGCAAGTCCCTCGCCTACCTGATCCCGGCGGTCATGCACGCCCAGGCGGTCGGCAAGCCGGCGGTCGTCGCAACGGCGACCCTGGCCCTGCAGGCGCAGATCGTGGACCGCGACATGCCGCGACTGGCGGAGGCCATCACGCCGGTCCTCGGGCGCCGCCCGACCTACGGGCTGGTCAAGGGGCGGCGCAACTACCTGTGCGCGCACAAGCTCGAGGGAGGCTTCCCCGACGAGGACGAGGGGCTGTTCGGCGTCGGCGAGGTCGACAAGGCGGCCTCCCGGCTCGGGCAGGAGGTCGTCCGACTCCGGGAGTGGGCCGACACCACCGAGTCCGGCGACCGCGACGAGCTCGTCCCCGGCGTCAGCGAACGCGCCTGGCGCCAGGTCTCGGTCAGCGCCCACGAGTGCATGGGCAGCAAGTGCCCCGCGCTGGCCGACTGCTTCGTCGAGCGGTCCCGGGAGGCGGCCAAGGACTGCGACGTCATCGTCACCAACCACTCCTTCATGGCGATCGACTCCTTCGAGGGCCGCCAGATGCTCCCCGAGCACGACCTCCTCGTCGTCGACGAGGGCCACGAGCTCGTCGACCGCGTCACCTCCACCATCACCGACGAGCTGACCGCCTCGATGGTGAGTGCCGCGGCGAAGCGTGCCGGCCGGCTCGCCGACTCCGCCGAGGCCGTCGAGGACGCCGCGGTGTTCCTGCAGGGCGTCCTCGACGAGCTGCCCGAGGGCAAGCTCGGCGGGATCCCCGACTCGCTCGCACTGGCGCTGGCGCGCGTGCGCGACACGAGCCGGCAGGTGCAGTCCGAGCTCAAGCCCGAGAAGGGCGTCGAGCCCGACGGGAGCCGCAAGGTCGCCCAGGCGGCGGTCGACGAGATCTTCGAGAACTCCTCACGCATCCTCGAGCAGCGCGACCTCGACGTCGTCTGGGTCAACCGCGACCCACGACGTGGGTCGGTCCTGCGCGTGGCACCGATGAGCGTGGCGATGCTGTTGCGCGACAAGGTGTTCGGTGACCGCACGGTCGTCATGACCTCGGCGACGCTCGAGCTCGGCGGCACGTTCGACGCCGTGGCCGGCACCATGGGGCTGCGGGGCGAAGGGGCGCCGGAGTGGCGCGGCCTCGACGTCGGCAGCCCGTTCGACTACCCCCAGCAGGCCATCGCCTACGTCGCCCAGCACCTGCCGGCACCGGGTCGCGACGGCATCAGCGAGCAGACCCTCGACGAGATCGAGGCCCTTGTCCGGGCGTCCGGCGGCCGGGCGCTCGGGCTCTTCTCCTCGATGCGGGCGGCACGCGACGCCACCGAGGCGATGCGCGAGCGCTTCGACGGCGAGATCGGGTTCCTGTGCCAGGGCGAGGACCAGATCACCACGCTGGTGCGGCAGTTCGCCCGCGACCCGAAGACCTGCCTGTTCGGCACGCTCACCCTCTGGCAGGGCGTCGACGTCCCGGGGTCGTCGTGCCAGCTGGTCATCATCGACCGCATCCCGTTCCCGCGCCCCGACGACCCGTTGGCGTCGGCGCGCTCGCAGGCGATCGCCCGGATGGGCGGCAACGGCTTCATGGCGGTCTCCGCCACCCACGCCGCGCTGCGGCTCGCCCAGGGCGCCGGCCGCCTCATCCGCCGGGCCGACGACCGGGGCGTCGTCGCCTTCCTCGACTCCCGCATGATCACCGCGCGGTATGCAGGGTTCCTGCAGCGCTCGCTGCCCCCGTTCTGGCCCACCACCGACCGTGACCGGGTGCTGGCCGCCCTCAAGCGGCTCGACGAGACGGCACCGCCGCCGCTGGCCGTCCACGAGCCCGCCCTGCGCGGCGCCACCGGTGCGGTCGTGGGAACGTCGATGGGGCGCACGGGGGAGGACGCCGCCGAGCACCCGCGCCCCGCTGCGCCCGACCCGCGCCCGGTGGCTGCCGACCCGCCGCCCGGCGGCTCGTCGCGCACGGCCGTCACCCAGGGACATGCCTGGACACCGGAGTCCGACGAGGAGCTGCGCGACGGGGTCGAGCTCGGGCTGACCCTGGCCGAGCTGGCCGAGAGCCTCGAGCTGCCCCAGGACGTCGTGGCGGCCCGGCTCGCCGGGCTGGGCCTCGAGGCCGACGGCGCCACCGCGATGCAGCTCGACTGACCGGGACGAGCGGCCCGGGCACCCAGGCGTGCCCGGGCGCGATACTCGTCGCATGGAACGCTCCCCGCACCTGCTCCTGGTCGGTGACGGCCCCGTCGTCGAGGCGCTCGAGGCCCTGTGCGGGCCGTTGGGCTGGACCACCACCGTGTCGGCGCAGCAGGTGCCGGTCGGTCCCGAGCACGACGCCGTCGTCGTCACGAGCCACCACGACGACGTCGACGGGCCGGTGATCCGCGACGCCCTCGCCGCCGGCGCACCGTACGTCGGCGCCATGGGCTCCCGTGCGACGCAGGCGCGCCGGCGCGAGTGGCTGCTCGACCACGGCGTCAGCCAGGAGGCGCTCGCCGCCCTGCACGCGCCCATCGGGCTGGACATCGGTGCCCAGGACCCCGGCGAGATCGCCGTGGCGATCCTCGCCGAGGTCGTGGCGGTACGCCGCGGCGCGGCCACCACGGTGGCGTCGGTGTCCGACCGCGGGGGTGACATCCACCCCGACCTGGCGCCGGGGGAGGCGTACTGCCCCGGAGGCTGACGGTCGGCGCAGGACTGTCGCCGGGACGTGTCGCACGGTCATGGCAGGCTGACCCCGTGACCGCGACCGCCACCCGATCCGTGCCGCCCCTCGTCCTGGTGACCGGGCCTGAGCAGGTCATCGCAGACCGGGCGCTGGCCGCCACCCTCGAGGAGCTGCGGTCGGCCGACCCCGAGGTCGAGGTGGTGCGCCTCTACGCCGCTTCCTACGAACCGGGCGCCGTGGGCGTGCACGCCAGCCCGTCGCTGTTCGGCGGGGCCAAGGCCATCGTGGTCCACGACCTCGACGAGGCGCCGGACGAGCTGCAGGAGGACCTGCTGGCCTTCCTCGCCGCGCCCGAGCCGGACGTGACGCTGGTGGTCACCCACAAGTCCGGCCAGCGCGGCAAGAAGGTCCTCGACACGCTGAAGAAGTCGCAGGCGAGGGTCCTCGAGGCCCCGGCCATCAAGTCCGACCGTGACAAGGCCGACTTCGCCACCAACGAGTTCCGCAGGGCCGGTCGCAAGGCCAGCCCCGACGCCGTCCGCGCGCTCATCGAGGCCGTGGGCAAGGACGTGCGCGAGCTCGCCGCGGCCTGCCAGCAGCTGGTCGCCGACACCACCGGCACCATCGACGAGCAGCTCGTGGCCAGATACCACGGCGGCAAGGTGGAGGCGACGGGGTTCCGTGTCGCCGACGCAGCCGTCGCCGGCCAGGCCGGCGAGGCACTGAGGCTGCTGCGGCACGCCATCGCGACCGGCGTCGACCCGGTGCCGATCGTCGCGGTGCTCGCCCAGCAGCTGCGCCAGCTGGTCAAGGTGGGGGCCGCCGGCCGCGGGCGGTCCGCCGACGTCGCCCGCGACCTCGGGATGGCGCCGTGGCAGGTCGACAAGGCCCGGCGCGGGCTCAGCGGGTGGGGTCCCGAGGGGCTCGCGGAGTCCATCCAGGCCGTCGCCCTCGCCGACTTCGAGGTCAAGGGAGGCGGCCGCGACCCCGTCTACGCCGTCGAGCGCGCCATCCTCACCATCACCGCAGCGCGCACCGGCCGCTGAGCAGGACGGGCGTGTGCGGCGCGTTTTGGGGGAGCGGCCCAGTCGCTGGTAGATTTGCCCATCGCGTGCGCGCATGGTCGTGCGCGCATGCTGCACCACCCAGAGCGTCTCAACCACGGGTGCCCCACGCCCGGTCCCGAGATGCTTCTGCCGCCCTCTAACGGCAACTACCGACCAACCAAGAAAGACACACCTGTGGCAAACATCAAGTCCCAGCTCAAGCGGATCAAGACGAACCGCACGGCGACCGAGCGCAACAAGGCCGTCAAGAGCGAGCTCAAGACCTGGATCCGCAAGTTCCAGGCCGCCGCGGCGTCCGGCGACGCCACGGCCACCCAGGAGGCGCTGAAGGTTGCCTCCACCAAGCTCGACAAGGCCGTGAGCAAGGGCGTCATCCACGCCAACCAGGCCGCCAACAAGAAGTCGGCCATGGCGAAGAAGGCCAACTCGCTCTGAGCGAGTCACCCTGACATCGCGAAGGGGCCGGTCACCGTGAGGTGACCGGCCCCTTCGTCGTCCCCCTCGGGGGTCTACCTGCTCAGCCGAGGGCCAGCGCCCGGAGCCGCGTGAGGTCGCCGTTGAAGTAGTCCTGGTCCAGCGGGGAGTCGGTGTACTGCCAGAACGTGTAGTAGGCCCACCCGGCCGGGAGGGTGCCGGGGGAGGTGTTGTACCGCGCGATCCACAGCGGGTTGGTCGCGGAGAACTGGCTGGTGTTGCCGGTGCACGTCGTCCACCAGCTGGTCGTGGAGTAGATGACGGCGTCGCGACCCGTCCGGGCCTTGTAGCGGGAGGTGAACGCCGCGATCCAGCTGCGCATCGACGCCTGGCTCAGGCCGTAGCAGGTGGCGCCGTAGGGGTTGTACTCGATGTCGAGCACGCCTGGCAGGGTCCTGCCGTCGCCGGACCAGCCGCCGCCGTGGTTCACGAACCAGTCGGCCTGCGCGGTCCCGGTCGAGTTGTCGGGCAGGGCGAAGTGGTACGAGCCACGGATCATGCCGACGTTGTAGGAGCCGTTGTACTGCTGGGCGAAGTAGGAGTTCTGGTAGGTCGTGCCCTCGGTCGCCTTGACGTAGGCGAAACGCTTGCCCTGGCCCCAGTAGGAGGCCCAGTCGACGTTGCCCTGCCACTTGGAGACGTCGATGCCCGAGGTCTGGGCGGCGGCGGCCAAGGTGGACGCCTGCGAGGCCTGGCGGGGTGAGGGCGCGGGACGCCCGCTGCCGTCCTGCGACCAGCCCATCCAGGCGTCGCCACCCGAGCGGATGCCCGCCGAGCGGGCCGACTGGTTCGGTTGGTGCGCGGTCGCGGCGGCCGAGGAGGCCGGGGCGGTCGAGCCATCCGCGCCGGCCGCGGCAGCTGCCGTTGCAGAGGCGGTGAGCAGCATCGCGGCGACGGCCGCGGCGAGCACAGCGGCGGGGCGACAGCGAGGTCGCGTCATGGTGGTTCCCCTTGAGGTCCTGGGGCCGCGGGCGCGGCCCCGCACAAGGTACAAACTGCCTCTGCGGGCACGGGTCAAGCCAGCGTGCCGGGTTCCCCTGCGGCAGGGCAAGACTCGACCAAGGTCCGGCCGCTCCTCGGGCGCTGGCGCGGGGGTCAGCCCAGTGCCCGCACCGCGGCGGCGACCTCCTCGAACCGCGCCCGGTCGAGCGTGGCGCCCTCGCGGCGCACCGCGGCCGGGTCCACGCGCAGTACCCGGTCGAGCCGGACCTCGCTGGGACGTCCGTCGCGGTCCCAGGCGCCGGAGCCGATGTCCAGCCAGTGCCGTCCGTACCGCGCCTCCTGGTCGGCGTCGCGGTCGTGGTCCTTGCTGGTGAGCATGAGCCCCAGCAGCCCGTCGCCGTCGTGGCCGACGAGCAGGACGGGCCGGTCCTTGCCCTGCTGGTGGTCCTCCTCGTAGGGCACCCAGGTCCACACGATCTCGCCCGGGTCGGGGCGGCCGTCGGGGTTGGCCGCGTAGACGAGGTCGGGGACCCCGGTGAAGTCGCCCGGGTAGGCATGCGGCGCGGTGGCACCACCGGTCGCCCGGCTACGAGGGCGGTCGCCCGGCCGAGGCGCGGCGGGACGCGGGGATGGTGCGGGGTGCGGGGGGCGTCCACCCGTCGCAGGCGTCGAGGGCCTGCGGGTCCTGCTGCGCAGCCACGCCCGTATGCCGTCGCGCGCCGCCCGCCCGACGACCTGGGCCAGCTGCTCACCGAGTCCGCGTCGCGCCATGGCCGTCACGCTACCCGGAGCATGCAGTGCTCAGGCACGGTCCTTTGGACGCCACAGCAGCCGGCCCGGTCGGCGGCGGTCTCGCAGGGCGTGCGAGCGCCACAGCAGCACGGGGTGGCTGGCGAGGGCGTTGACCAGCCACACGAAGAACCCGCGCTCGGTGGTCGCCCGGTCGGCGAGGGCGTTCACGTCGACGCTGCGGTTGAGGTACTTGCCGGCCGCGAGGGTCGCCATGGCGCCGGCGCTGCCGTGCGGGACGAGGGCGTAGCCGAAGTTGTCGGCCGTGTACTCCTGGCTGCGGCTCAGCGTCGACCCCAGGAACGGGATCCACTGCGCGCCGCTGATGGCCAGCACGCGCCAGTAGCTGGTGTGGCCGGCCGCGATGTGACCCACCTCGTGGCCGATGATGAAGCGCAGCGCATCGGGGTTGCGGGCCTGGCCGCCGATCTCGAACAGGTCGCTGTAGATGAAGATGAACCGGCGGAACCCGTGCCCCGAGGCCGCGGCGTTGATCATGCCGTTGCCGAGGACGACGTACGCGTCCGGCACCTTCGGCAGTCCGTGGTGGGCGCAGGAGTCGAGGAGCATCTGGTACGCCTCGGGGTACTGCGTGGGGCTGATCTTCACGCCGTTCAGGCGCTGCTGCGCGTAGAGCTGCCCACGCAGGAAGTAGATGAGGACCGGGGCCGCGAGCAGGATCACGGCATACGGGTCGGGCTGGCGGCGCTCCACCACGGCCGAGGCGACCTCGTAGCCGCACACGGTCCACACGACGAACGACCCGAGGATGACGAGCACCAGGCACAGGTTCTCGAGGGGGTGGCGCAGGTGCGAGCGCACCGACCTGCGGTAGCCGTTCGGGGGCATCGGCGGGTACGGCTGGTAGGGGCCCGGCGCGGGCTGGTACGGGCTGGGCGGAGGCGCCGTCGGGTGGTACGTCTGCTCGGCCATGGGTCCCCTCGCTCGGCGGTCGGCGTCGGGACCGATGCTATGTCTCGACCGGTGGCCCCCCGCACCGAAGGACCCCTGTGGCGTGGGACAGTCCGGGAATGCTCGACCGCGCTCCTGCCGTTGCACCGCTGTGAACGACCCAGCTCCCACCGCACCGACCGTCGAGGACGCCCTCCTGAGCACCCAGCAAGCGGCTGAGGACCTCGCCCCGGCCGTCCGCCCAGCCCACACCCGCCTGGCCCTGCTGGCGCTGGCGATCGGGGGGTTCGCGATCGGCACGACCGAGTTCGTGACGATGGGCCTGCTGCCCGAGGTCGCCCGGGGTGTCGGCATCTCGATCCCGACCGCCGGGCACGTCGTCTCCGCCTACGCGGCCGGCGTCGTCGTGGGCGCGCCGGTCCTGGCCACGCTGGGGTCGAAGATGCCGCGCAAGCAGCTGCTGCTGTGGCTCATGGGTGGCTTCGCCGTCGCCAACGGCCTCTCCGCGCTGGCGTCGAGCTACGGCCTGCTCATGGGAGCCCGGTTCCTGTCCGGGCTGCCGCACGGCGCCTACTTCGGTGTGGGCTCGCTCGTCGCCGCCTCCCTCGTCCCCGCCCACCGCCGCACGTGGGCGGTGTCGATGATGATCACCGGGCTCACCGTGGCCAACATCGTGGGGGTCCCCGTGACCACCCGCATCGGGCAGGCCTACGGGTGGCAGTGGCCGTACGCCGCGGTGTCCGTGATCGCGCTGGTCACCGTGCTCGCCGTGTGGCGCTGGGTGCCGTTCTGCCCGCCCGACGGGGGAGTCACCATGCGCTCGGAGCTGTCGGCCCTGCGCCGGCCCCAGGTGTGGTTCGCGCTCGCGATCGGCACCGTCGGGTTCGGCGGCATGTTCGCGACCTTCTCCTACATCTCCCCGACCATGACCGAGCTCGGCGGCTTCGGCAGCAGCGCGATCCCGTTCATCCTGGCCGTCTACGGCGTGGGCATGACCGCTGGTGCCATGCTGTCCGGCCCCGTCTCCCGGATCGGGCTGCTGCGTGGCATCTGCGCCGTCATGGCCACCATCGCGGTGATGCTCGTGCTCTTCGGTCCTGCGGTCCAGGCCGCGAAGTGGCTCGCCGTCGTCGCGGTCTTCATGCTCGGGCTGCTGCCCAGCATCCTCGTGCCCATGCTGCAGACGCGGCTCATGGACGTCGCCCACGAGGGCCAGTCGCTGGCTGCCGCCCTCAACCACTCCACCCTCAACATCGCCAACGCCCTCGGCGCCTGGCTCGGCTCGATCGTCCTGTCGGCCGGGCTCGGGTACGAGTGGCCCTCGCGCATCGGCGCGATCCTCGCCGTGCTCGGTGTCGGCATCGCGCTCGCATCCGGGCTCGCAGGGCGTCGCTCCGCACGGCGTCCCGCTCCAGGCGCCCAGCCCGCCTCCGCCTGACGACGCCGGCCGGCCGGGCGTGACAGCCACGGCCGCAGCCTGGCTGCCGCAACGGCTGCGCGGCCGGTCACGGGCAGTGCCGCGCGCATGGGAGGATGAACCGTTCCCGTCCGCATACCCGTGAGGTCTCGAGTACCCGTGTCCCCCCTGGCCCGCACCGCGCTGCAGCCGCACGCAACGCCGCCGGAGCTGATCCGGAACTTCTGCATCATCGCCCACATCGACCACGGCAAGTCGACGCTCGCGGACCGCATGCTGCAGATCACGGGCATCGTCGACGCGCGGGCGATGCGCGCGCAGTACCTCGACCGGATGGACATCGAGCGCGAGCGCGGCATCACCATCAAGAGCCAGGCCGTGCGCATGCCCTGGGAGCTTGAGGGCAAGACCTACGCGCTCAACATGATCGACACCCCGGGACACGTCGACTTCACGTACGAGGTGTCCCGGTCGCTGGCGGCCTGCGAGGGCGCCGTCCTGCTCGTCGACGCGGCGCAGGGGATCGAGGCCCAGACCCTGGCCAACCTCTACCTCGCCATGGAGAACGACCTGGCGATCATCCCGGTGCTCAACAAGATCGACCTGCCGGCGGCACAGCCGGAGAAGTTCGCCGAGGAGCTCGCTGGGCTCATCGGCTGCGAGCCCGAGGACTGCCTGCGGGTCTCCGGCAAGACCGGCGAGGGTGTCGAGCCGTTGCTCGACCAGATCGTCCGCCAGCTGCCGGCCCCGGTCGGGGACCCCGACGCGCCGGCCCGCGCGATGATCTTCGACTCGGTCTACGACACCTACCGCGGCGTCGTCACCTACGTCCGCGTCATCGACGGCAACCTCAACCCGCGCGAGAAGATCGCGATGATGTCCACGCGGGCGACCCACGAGCTGCTCGAGATCGGCGTGAGCTCGCCCGAACCGACCCCGGCGAAGGGTCTCGGCGTCGGCGAGGTGGGCTACCTCATCACCGGTGTGAAGGACGTCCGCCAGTCACGCGTCGGCGACACCGTCACCAACGCCGCCAAGCCGGCCAAGGACGCCCTCGGCGGCTACCGCGACCCCAAGCCGATGGTGTTCTCGGGGCTCTACCCGATCGACGGCTCGGACTACCCCGACCTGCGCGACGCGCTCGACAAGCTCAAGCTCAACGACGCCGCGCTGGTCTACGAGCCCGAGACATCCGCGGCGCTGGGCTTCGGCTTCCGCATCGGCTTCCTCGGCATGCTGCACCTGGAGATCGTGCGCGAGCGGCTCGAGCGCGAGTTCGACCTCGACCTCATCTCGACACTTCCCAACGTCGTCTACCAGGTGACGATGGACGACGGGAAGGTCCTCGAGGTCACCAACCCGAGCGAGTTCCCGTACGGCAAGGTCTCCTCGGTGACCGAGCCGGTCGTGCGCGCCACGATCCTCGCGCCGAGCGAGTTCATCGGCGCCATCATGGAGCTCTGCCAGCAGAAGCGCGGCAGCCTGCGCGGCATGGACTACCTGTCAGAGGACCGCGTCGAGATGCGCTACACGCTGCCGCTCGCGGAGATCGTCTTCGACTTCTTCGACCAGCTGAAGTCCCGCACCCGCGGCTACGCCTCGCTCGACTACGAACCCGACGGTGAACAGGTCGCCGACCTGGTCAAGGTCGACATCCTGCTCCAGGGCGAGACGGTCGATGCGTTCAGCTCGATCGTGCACAAGGACAAGGCCTACGCGTACGGCGTGATGATGGCCAGCAAGCTCAAGGACCTGATCCCGCGCCAGCAGTTCGAGGTGCCGATCCAGGCCGCCATCGGCGCACGCATCATCGCCCGCGAGAACATCCGCGCGATCCGCAAGGACGTGCTCGCAAAGTGCTACGGCGGTGACATCAGCCGCAAGCGCAAGCTGCTCGAGAAGCAGAAGGCCGGCAAGAAGCGGATGAAGAACATCGGCTCGGTCGAGGTGCCGCCCGAGGCCTTCATCGCAGCGCTGTCCAACGACGGCGACAAGGCCAAGAAGTAGCGCTCGCCACGGCGTGACCCCACGAGGGCTACCCGCCGGTAACCTCGGCGCATGGTCGACACCTACGCGCTCTACCGGCGACTCTCGACGCTGCCCCGGGGGCGCACGCTGTTCTCGCTCGTCTTCGAGCAGGCGGCGCCGTACTTCCGCACCGCCAGGCCGCGTTTCGTCGAGCTCGGGCCGAACCGGGCCGAGCTGAAGATCCGCAAGCGCCGCCGGGTGCAGAACCACCTCGGCACGGTGCACGTCATCGCGATCTGCAACGGCCTCGAGGCGGCGATGGGCGCACTCGCCGAGGCCACGATCCCGGCCAACCGCCGGTGGATACCGCGCGGCATGGAGGTCGACTACGCCGCGAAGGCGACCACCGACATCACCTGCGTGGCCACGACCGACCCGGCCGACTGGACGCGCACCGGTGACGTCGAGGTGCCGGTCCACGTGGTGGCGACCCGTGCCGACGGCACCGCGGTGGTGGAGGGCACGATCCGGCTCTGGGTGACCGACAAGCCGACTCGCTGAGAGCCGGGGCGGCGCACCGGACCCCGCGGCGCACAGGACCCCGCGGCGCACACGGGCCCCGCGGGTGCGCGGATTCAGCGGGCACTGCGGCCGAGGCGGGCGCGGACCGCGAGGCGGGCGCACGCGATGACGGCCACGCCGCCCTCGACGTCGTGACCCAGCCCGCCTGGGCCGCGCACCTTCGCGGTATGCGGCAACAGCTCAGGACGCGGCGCGATGTCCTGCTCGAGTCACTGCGAGCGAGTGCACCGGAACTGCACGTCGAGCATGCTCCCCGCGGCGGCCTGAACCTCTGGGCGAGGCTGCCCGATGCCGTCGACGTCGCCCAGGTCGTCCGCGGCTGTGAGGCCCGCGGAGTGGTCATCGCCCCCGGCACCGCGTGGTTCCCGGCCGAGCCGTCGGGACCGTTCGTCCGGCTGAACTTCGCTGCCGAGGACCCGGCCCGGTTCGCCGAAGCCGCGCACGTCCTGGGTGAGGTCATCCTCCGCGCCGGTTGACCGAGATGGGTGGTCCTCGCGCGTGGGGGAAGGCGCGCGGCGCGCTGGGCGCGCCGCCTCAGGCGGGGTCGACCGTCTTCACCATGACGCAGTTCTTCAGGCCCTTGGGCCGGTCGTACGTGAAGCCGAGTCGCTCGTAGAGGCGCCGGGTTCCGTTGTAGAGGAACGACGACGACATCTTCTTGGTCTGGTCGGTCAGGTCGTGCGGGTAGCTCTCGACCGTCCCGCCGCCGGCCTGCGCGATCTGGTCCAGCGCCCCGGTGATCGCCAGCTCCGTGACGCCCTGACGTCGGTGGCGCTTGTCGACGAAGACGCAGGTGATCCGGTAGTCGGGGTCCGCGGTCTTGGTGGCGTCGTACTCCTTGCGGTGGTGCAGGGAGGGCAGCTCGACCGGGGTGCCGTACTCGGCCCACGCGATGGCCTCGTCGCCGTCCATCACGAGCGCGGCGTGCGCCTTGCCCTGCTCGACGTAGGACTTCTTCAGCGCCCGGTTGGCCTCTGCGCCCTGGCCGCGCTCGGGGCCGTCGGGGTGGAACCAGATGCACCAGCAGCCACCGAAGATGCCGTTGTGGCGCTGGACCAAGGCATCGAACGCGGGCCAGGTCTCGGTGCTGAGGGGTGCGACGGTGTACGACGCCTCGCTGGCCATGCGGCACTGTATCCCGCCGTCGGCGCCTCGTCGCCGGTCGAACGGACCGGCGCCCTAGTCCGTCTGCGCCGCGGAGACCTCGGCCTGTGCGGAGGCGGAGACGTCGGCACAGACGACTCCGGTGTTGCCGTCCTGGTCGGCGACCACCGTGAGCCCGGGCGCCTCGCTGTCGTCGACGACGGTCCCACCCGCCGCCAGGGCAGCAGCGATCCGCTGCTCGACGACCTCCGGCGGCACGTAGACCTCGAGGTGGAACCGCTGCCTCGGCGTCCCCTGGTCGTCAGCCTCCCCGAACCACAGGTTCGGGACCCGTCCCGTGGCGTCCCGGACCTCGTCACTCGGTGACCCTCGTCCCTGCGACTCGGCGCTTCCGGTCAGCAGGGCCGCCCACACCGGGGCAATCGTCGCCGAGTCGGCCGTGTCGAGGCCCAGCTCGACCTCGCTGACCGAAGCCGGGTCGGCCGCGAGTCCTTGGTCGGCGGCGATCTCGCTGATCCGGCGGGCGAGGTCGACGTCCTGCTGGGTCACCCACTCGACCACGTGCTCGGTGCCCTCGTCGTCGCGGTAGATGGCGTCGGCGGTGACCAGCTCGAGGTCGACGTACCCGGCGCCGATCCTCACGCGCGGGTGGTGGCCGAGGTCGTCGCCCGCCTCGCCCACCGCGGTGACGAACCGCGCACCTGCTCCGAAGTCGTCGACCAGGTAGCGCGCATGAAGTCCTTGGGCCAGCTTGCGCCAGTCGGTCAGCCCGGCCTCGGCGATCTGTCCACCCCTCAACATGTCCATGGGTGGCGACCCTATGCCTGGTCCCGTCCGCAGGGTGGGCGAAGCGGCAACTGCAATCTGCCCGGTCTCAGGCGGACAGGGCCCACCGCGCCATGCCGGCTCGTCCCCCTGCTCGGGGGCGGTTGCGCCGTGGCGACACCACCCCGAGCAGGGGGCCGGACGAGGACCGAAGGGTCAGCCGGCCGTCGCGCGGACCCTTCGGCGAGCGACCAACAGCCCCGCGCCCGCAGCGGCTGCAGCCGCACCGGTGAGGGCCAGCAGCTCGACCCCGGCCGCCCCCGTGAACGCCAGCCTGCTCGGCAGCGTGCTCGCCTGTCCCGCCGCCGGGACCGAGGCGGGCGAGGCCTGGCCCGGGGCCGGGTACGCACTGCTCATCGGCGCCTGCAGGAAGGCCCCTTCGGCCCCGACCGACACGGAGGAGGGCTGGGCAGGTGCGGGAACCTCGGTCTGTTGGCCCGGGAGGGCACCGTGAGGCGGCTGCCCGCTGTCCTCGAACCCACCGGTCTCAGGCTGGGTCACGGGCGGCTGGGTCACCGGCGGCTGGGCTCCACAGGGCGCCAGCCACAACACCTTCTGCTTCGCGCCGCCCGGGGCCTCGAGCGAGTCGACGGTGACCTTCAGGTGGTACCCCTGCTTGGTGTGCGGCGTGACGGCGCCGAGCCCGAGGTCGTCGGCCGTGATGACGCGCGTGGCACCGTCGTAGTCGTGGGCGGCGCCCGCAGCCCGGTCGTCACTGGTCGGTACGGCGGTCTCGTGCAGCAGCACGCCGCCGCCGGTCGGGGCGTGGCCCGTGACGGTGATGTCGGCGGTCTGCCCCTCGTCGAAGCCGAAGAACGTCACGCGGAAGGCGCAGGAGGTGTGCGGCTCGTTGTCGACGCGGGCGTCCCAGGCGGCGCCGTCGATCTTGATGGTGCCGTTGTTGCCACGCGGGTCCTTGCTCCGCCGGGGTGCCGGGGTCGCCGCGGTGGAGCCCTTTGGCCGGTGGGCGGCAGCGGCGTGCTGCGACCCGGTGCTCTTCTTCGCGCCTTCGCGCTTGGCCGTCCCCTGGGTCTGCGACGCCGTCCTGTCCTTCCCAGCCCCCGGCTGACGCTTGTCGGTGTGCTGGGGCCGGGGCTTCTTCGCCGACTTCTGCCCAGAGGCGTGCCCCTGGTGCTCCGCACCGTGAGAGGCGCCGCGGCTGGCGGCGTCGGGACCGCTGGCAAGGGCCGCCCCCGCGGCACCCAACGACAGGGCTCCGGCGAGGCCGCAGCTGAGGGCCGCGCGTCCGACCGGCCGGGCCGCCAGCCGGATGGAGGCGGGACGGGATGAGGCGGAATGGTGCACAGCGCTGTTGAGCTTCATGTTTTGGTCTCCCCTAGGTCAAGAACTGTTCAAGTTCAGTGACCCGCTCAACGGGAGACCTCTTCGGAAGTTACGCATTCGGTCATGAAAGTGAATAACTTAAGGAAGGGGCAGCCGCCATTCCGATCGCCGGTCCTCGTCCGGGCTGGTGGGACCAGGGACTTGCGCCCCTCCACGGTGCTGGCAGCGCGAAGGACATTGGGGCGAGGCGGCCACGCACCGAGCCGCGACCCGCTCAGAGGAGGTTGCCGTGTCGGCGAGCCACGTGGGTCATGAGGCCGCTGCGCGCTGTCCAGTTCGAGATGTTCGGAGTCTTCAGGGAGTTCGTCCCGAACGAGCGGATTGTCGAGAGGTGGTCAACGGCCGTCGAAGGGAGCGAGACCTACAGCTTCGAGCGCGAAGGCTCTGGAACCCGGCTGACGCTGAGCCGTGAACGGCGATCGCTGTGGCGGCTCAGCGTCCTCGACAGGCTGTTGGACCGCTTCGAGGGGCGCGAGGACGAGCAGGCTCTCACGCGCTTGAAGACGCGCTTGGAGTCGGATCGCTTGGAGTCGGATGGGGGCCCGTAGTCCGATGGCCCTGCGTCGGATGGCCCTGTGTCGGATGGCCCTGCCGCCGACCGGACAGCAGGAACAGCACGCCCGAGGCCACCAAGGGGGCAAGCAGCAGCCCCACCGACAGGGGCTCGTAGAAGCGGGAGGCTGCGCCGGCCGCTTCCAGCAGGAGGGGCACCACACTCACGGTGAGAATGAGGTAACCGGCCGCACGTGGACGGAACAGGCCCGCCACTGCAGCCGGTGCGCACACGAACATGACCAGCACGAGCGAGAGCGGGCCATGCCTGTCCTCCCAGCCGTGGGCCGCGGCGTAGTCCACCAGCGACCACACCCCGAAAGCCAGGGGTGCGCCCGCCGCGACGCTCAGCACCACGATCGCGTCCCCGGGGCGGTACAAGGCCAGCAGGGACAGTCCAAGCATCACCAGCACCCCGAGGGCAGTGCCCCCGACTCCTGCCCAGCCTCCGGGATCCGTCACGGCATAGCCGCCCACGAAGAGGGACACCAGGCCGACGAACCCCAGCGTGACCGCCGCGGCGCTCCATCGAAGCGCATCCACACCCTCGACCCGAGCCACCAACCTCTGACGGAACTCGTTCATGGTTCTCACCTCGGATCAAGGCTTGCAGGTGCCCACTCGAGGCGGCTAGGACCATTGGACCTGCTCGTCTGCTGGCGGTCTCGCTGCAAGACTCCGCCCATGGCCAGGTACCTCGTCGCGCCCAGCATCTGGCTCGCCCTGGGCCTGCTCGGCGTGTTCATGCCGGCCCATCTCGCCTCCGAGAGGTTCTTGGACAAGCGCACCGAGCAGCAGCGACAGCAGGTGCGGGACTCCGTCAGCCACCGGCTGCAGTACCTGATGAACGGCGCGATGGGTCTGTTCTGCCTGGTCAGCGCCATCGCGTCGGCCTGGACCGGGCGTGGCTTCTGGTGGATGTGGATGCTGGCGACGATGGCCCACGGCGGCGCGCTGGTCTCCCGTGAGCGGGCTGTGAACCGGTTCATGGTGCGCGCCGGGGAGAAGCGCGAAGCACTGACGCGGCAGGATCGCACGAGGCAGCGCTACGTCGTCGCCTACTCCACGGTGTCCGTGCTCGCCCTGTCCATCGGCCGGGCAGTGTTGCCACCGCAGGACCGCGCAGACGTCGAAGGTGCCCGGGTGGTCCTCAGCGCGGTGCTCCTCGTCATCGCTGTCGTCTCGGCGGTCGCGGCCGGGTGGTCAGCCGTGTGGGCCTTCAGGAGCAGCGGTCTCAGGCGGCCTCAAGGACGAAGAACAGGAAGCACATGAACGACCCGGACCCCATGTCCGGTGGGAGCAGCTCGGCGGGAGTGTCCGGTGAGGGCGGTGGCTCGCTGATCGTGGCGAGGCGGAAGCCTGAGGCCGGACTCGTTCTCAGTTCGCGTAGGCCTCCGCGAACTGGTCGTAGTCGGTGGTCGTCATCGTGGGCTCCGCCCTGGTGGGACGGTGGACTCCTCGACGGTGCCCAGGTCACGTGGGGCAGAACCGTCACCGCGGGAGGACGACCCGGCCAGCGACCACAGCTCGAGGACGTCCCGTGGCCACACCTCCTCGTCGGTCGTGGCCAGCTCGTCGCGGGACCACCAACGGTGTGCCGTCATCGTGAGCAGCTCCAGGTCGGTGTGCCCGACGGTGCTCACCTCGAACGCCGGCACCCGGACGGACCAGAACACCTCGTCCTGGGTGGTCACCACGTCGCTGTAGCCGTGGACCACGACACGCGTCGCGAGCGGACCTGCGAGGTCTGACGGCGTGACGCGAATCCCGGTCTCCTCGAACAGCTCTCGCACCGCCGCGTCGACGTCGGCCTCGCCGGGTTCGACCCCACCGCCGGGCGTGATCCACCAGCGCGGGACCGGGGACAGTCCGGGATCGCTGTCCTGGAAGAGCAGCAACCGGTCGCGGTCGTCGACGAGCAGCACCCGCATGGCCCGGCGCCGGCGGCGGGGCCGCGTGTCCGCGGTGGTCACGCGCGCAGCCGCTTCCTCAGCTGCTCCACCTGCTCGTCGCTCCAGCCCTGCTGCTGCAGCCAGCCGGCGGCGCCCCCGTGACGCTCGGCGAGCACCGTGAGGATGCGGGCCATGGTCTCTGGACGGGGTCGGTGGTGCTCCATCGGCTGGTCCTCCAGCGCCTCGCCGTACGCAGGCCGCGCCCGGAGGCGCTCGACCACCCGCTCGATCCGCTCGCCGGTAGCGACGTAGTCGGCGACGACGTCCTCGTCGGCGACGCCGGCCACCGACAGGGCCAGCCCCACGACGGTCCCCGTGCGGTCCTTGCCGGCGGCGCAGTGCACCACTGTCGCACCCTCGGCCCGGGCGACGACCTCGAGGGCGCCGAGCACCGAGTCGGGCCGGTCGGCCAGGTAGCCGAGGTAGTGGCTGGCCCAGTGGTCGTCGTCCCGCCGGGGCTGGGGCTGCTGGGCGTGCCGCGACTTCTTCGACCACGGCACGACGAGTGCCTCCTCGGCGGAGATGTCGTGGTCGTCGTCGCGGAGCAGGGAGTGCCGGTGGTGGTTCGCCAGGCCCCGCACCTGCAGGGGAGCCGGGCCCTCGATGTGGACCTCGACGTTGCTGCGCAGGTCGACCACGTCCGTGAGCCCGACGACGTCCACGAGGTGCCGCATGTCGGCCTCGGTGAGGTCCTGGAGGTTGTCCGAGCGCAGCAGCCGCCCCGTCGCGATGGTGTCGCCGTCGGTGGTGGGCAACCCGCCCACGTCACGCATGTTGACGACGCCGTCGAGGTCTATCCAGTGCGGTGGGGTCACGCTGCGACCCTACGCGGCGCCGGTGTCCAGGAGCTGTCCGACACCGGTCGACTCGGCGGCATCGGCCACCGCGGCAGCGACGACGAGGTCGCTGAGGCCGTTGCCGAGGTTCTGGCAGACGACCCGGCCTGCCGGGCGTGGGGCAGCGAGCAGCTCACCGGTCCATGCGGTAGCGGGCGGGTAGTCGCCGAGGCTGCCGACGGCGCGCACCGCCTCGAACTGGGGGAGGTGGTCGGCGACCAGCAGCGAATCACGAGCCAGCTCCGGCCCCACCGAGCTGGCGTAGTCGAGCGGCAGCACGAGCGCATCCGGTGCGACCCAGGATGGGTCGAGCTCGACCCCGGTGAGCCCGATGGACAGCGCGGTGACGACGACCGAACGTCCCTCGACGGCCGAGCGCGCGTCGCCGGTCACGGTGAGGCGCACGTCCGGCACGTGTTCCCCCGCCCAGGCGAGCAGGTCGCGCCGTGCGGCCTCGCGGCGCGCATACACGGCGACGTCGCGGTGACCCAGTGCGTCCAGGACCCGCAGGTGGGTGCGCGCCTGGACCCCGGCCCCGGTGAAGGCGACGAGTGCCCCATCCGGTGCAAGGGCTGTGATGCAGGCGCCGGTGACCGCCGCCGTGCGGGCGGCGGTGAGCACACCTGCGGCCATGAGGGCACGAGGGAGCCCGGTCTCCCCGTCGTTGACGACCACGAGCCCGCTTGCGGTCGGGAGTCCCTGCGCCGCGTTCCTTGGGAAGATGCTGATCCACTTGCAGCCCAACAACTTTCGCGCCGGGTAGGCCGCGGGCATCGCGTTGGCGAACGCGCCGTCCGCCGCATGCACGGCCGGCTTGGGTGGCACCTCCGCCTCGCCGCGCGACAGCGCGACGAGCGCCTCGCGCACCAGTCGGACGGCCTCCGACGGAGGGGGCAGCAGGGCCTCGACGTCGGCGTCGCTCAGGTAGCGCATCCGACGACCGTAGCCGCGGCTGGGGCTGAGAGGATGGCGGCATGCCCAGTGCCCTTCCCGACGGCGACCCCGCGCCCGCCGACGGACGCCTGCCCGAGTCGGCGCTGGCGACCCTGACGGACCGGCCGTTCGGCATCTACCTGCACGTGCCGTTCTGCTCGGTCCGGTGCGGCTACTGCGACTTCAACACCTACACGCTCACCGAGCTGGGCACCGACGGCGCGAGCGTCGACACGTTCGCCGGCGCGGCCGTGCGCGAGCTCGACCTGGCGCGGTCCGTCCTCGGCGGCGACGTGCCGCAGGTGCAGACCGTCTTCGTGGGCGGGGGCACCCCCACGATGCTCGCGGCGGGCGACCTCGCCGCCATGCTGACTGGCGTGCGCGACGGCTTCGGCCTCGCACCCGGCGCCGAGGTGAGCACCGAGGCCAACCCGGACTCGGTGACCCCCGAGGGCCTCGAGCTGCTCGCTGAGGCTGGTTTCACCCGGGTCTCCCTGGGCATGCAGTCGGCGGTGCCGCACGTCCTGCGCACCCTCGAGCGCACCCACGACCCGGCCAACGTCGCCAAGGCGGTCGACGCCGCCCGCGCGGCCGGGCTGCAGGTCAGCCTCGACCTCATCTACGGCACACCGGGAGAGAGCCTGGACGACTGGCGCACCAGCCTGCGCACCGCCACCGACCTGGGTCCCGACCACGTGTCGGCCTACGCGCTCGTCGTCGAGGACGGCACCAAGCTGGCCGCCCAGGTGCGTCGAGGTCAGGTGCCGGCCCCCGAGGACGACGACGAGGCAGCCAAGTACGAGCTCGCCGACGAGCACCTCGCCGCCGCCGGCTACGGCTGGTACGAGGTGAGCAACTGGGCGGCGCGCGAGGACGCCCGCTGCCGCCACAACGAGGGCTACTGGGCCGACGGCAACTGGTGGGGGATCGGGCCGGGTGCGCACAGCCACGTCGGGGGCGTGCGGTGGTGGAACGTCAAGCACCCCAACGCCTACGCCTCCCGCGTCGCCGCCGGGACGAGTCCCGCGCACGGGCGTGAGACGCTCACCGACGAGCAGCGGTACGACGAGCGGGTGCTCCTCGGCGTACGCCTGGTCGAGGGGCTGCCCATAGAGGAGCTGCGCCCCGAGGGCAGGACCGCGGTGGCGGGCCTCATCGCCGACGGGCTCGTGGACGCGACAGCGGCCCTGCGCCGCCAGCGGGTGGTGCTGACGAGGCAGGGCCGCCTGTTGGCCGACACCGTGGTGCGCCGGCTGCTCGGTCTTCGCTAGACGGAAGTCACTTCACGAAGCGGATGGTGAAGGGCGGGTCGTACCACTCACCCGCGTTGGCCCGCACCGCAGCGATGGCGTGGATCACGACGGCAGCCACCACGATGATCGGGTAGGTGATGAAGCCGACCAGGACCAGCATCAGGATGCCGGACACGATGAGGCCGACGAGGGCCGTGAGCTGCACGTTGACGGCGTTGGCCGCGTGCGCCCGGACGAATGGCCCCCGGTCGCGGTAGACGAGGTAGATCACGAGGCTGGCGACGAAGCCCAGCGTGCCGGCGCTGACGACCATCGCGGCGCCGGAGATGACGTGGGTCAGGGTTGCCCAGGTCTTCTCCTCCTGCTGCGACATCGGCTGGGTCGGCTGCTGCGGGTACTGCGGTGAGGCGGTCATGGTTTCCCTCCGTGAGTGGTGCCTGGCGTCCAGTGAAACGCATCCGGCAGTCCGCGCACAGGGCTTTCGGGGTCGGCGCAGGGCCCGGTCAGGGTCGCGTCAGGGACGACCCCGACGCCGACGGCCGGCCGAGGGCGGCGGGCGAGGCCTCAGTGCCAGCGCTCAGTGCCTCCGCTCAGTGCCTCCGCTCAGTGCCCCGGCTCGGTGACGAAGTCGATGAGCTCCTCGACGCTGGCGAGCAGGGTCGGCTCGAGGTCGGCGTAGGACCGCACCGTCCCGAGGATCTGCTTCCAGGCCCGGGCGATGTCGGCCTGGCTGTCGGCCTGCCAACCCAGGTGGTGGCAGATGCCGTGCTTCCACGACTGCCCGCGGGGGATGACCGGCCACTGCTGCAGCCCGAGCCGCTCCGGCCGCACCGACTGCCACACGTCGACGTAGGGGTGGCCGAGGATCTTGACGTGCGCGGCATACGGGCCCTTGCGGCACGCCTGGACGACCTTGTCCTCCTTGGTCCCGGGCAGGAGGTGGTCGACGAGGACCCCCATCCGCTGGCCCGGTCCGGGGGCGAAGTCGCGGATCGCCCCGGCGAGGTCGTCGACCCCGTCGAGCATCTCGACGACGACCCCCTCGATGCGCAGGTCGTCACCCCAGACCTTCTCCACGAGCTCGGCGTCGTGGCGCCCCTCGACGAAGATGCGCGAACCGCTGGCGACGCGAGCCTTGGCGCCCTCGACGGCCCGGGATCCCGAAGCAGTCCGCGACGTCACGGCTTTGGCCGCGGCGAGCTGGGCGCGGGCGGCGGCGGTGGGCGGGGTGAGGATGACGGGGGCGCCGTCGAGCAGGAAGCCCGGCCCCATCGGGAAGCCCCTGGTGCGTCCGCGGCGGTCCTCGAGGTGCACGACCCGCATGCCGCCGGCCTTCTCGACGCGCACGACGGCCCCGCACCACCCGGTCTGCACGTCCTCGACGACCAGGCCGGTCTCGGCCTCCACCTCGCGGGAGCGTCCCCGCGGGGGGACCTTCCAGTCGCCGGAGAGGACATCGGAGCCATAGCGGTCGGACACCGAGGCAGGGTATGCCGCGGGGTCGCCGACGTTCGCGAGGGCGCGCCGCCGGTGCGGCCGAGAGGTCGGGAACACCGTAGACTTGGCACTCGCTGACCATGAGTGCCAGCGGTGCGGCGGTGGTCGCCGCCGCACCACGACAGACTCACAGGAGGTGTCTGATGAGCGAGGAGCGCCGTCTCGCCGTGCTGCGCGCGATCGTGCAGGACTACGTCGAGACCTCCGAACCCGTGGGCTCCAAGGCCCTCCTCGAGCGCCACCAGCTCGGGGTCTCGGCCGCCACGGTGCGCAACGACATGGCCGCCCTGGAGGAGGAGGGGCTCATCGCCGCCCCCCACACCAGCGCCGGGCGGGTGCCGACCGACGCCGGCTACCGGCTCTTCGTCGACCGGCTCAGCTCGGTCAAGCCCATGTCCGCCGCCGAGCGGTCGGCCATCGGCCAGTTCCTCGAGGGCGCCGTCGACCTCGACGACGTCGTCGACCGCACCGTGCGCCTGCTCGCCTCGCTGACCCGGCAGGTCGCGGTCATGCAGTACCCGTCGCTGACGCGCTCGTCGGTGCGGCACATCGAGTTCGTGCCCATGGGCAGCACCCGCCTGATGATCGTGCTCATCGTCAACACCGGCCGGGTGGAGCAGCGCGTCATCGAGACGACCCACGACCTGTCCACGCCCGACGGGGAGGCCACGCTCGGCCTGCTCCGGGCCAAGGTCAACGCGCGAGCGGTCGGCGCTCGACTGGTCGACGCGGCCGACTCCCTCGGCTCGCTGCCGGAGGAGTTCGAGCCGGCCGACCGCGACCTCGTCCGGGCCGTCCTGCGCTCGCTCGACGACGCCCTGGTCGAGGAGCGGGAGGAGCGGGTCGTGCTGGCCGGCACCTCCAACCTCGCCCGCGTCGGCACCGACTTCCCGCTCACCATCGGCCCCGTGCTCGAGGCGCTCGAGCAGCACGTCGTGCTGCTCAAGCTGCTCGGCACCGCCCGTGAGACCTCCGACGCCGTGTCGGTGCGTATCGGCCACGAGAACCCGTTCGCGGGGCTCCAGTCGACGTCGGTCGTCTCCACCGAGTACGGCCACGGCTCCGAGCTGGTCGCCGGGCTCGGCGTCCTCGGACCCACCCGCATGGACTACCCGACCACGATGGCGTCGGTCCGGGCCGTCGCCACCTACGTCTCCCGAATCCTGGCGCAGTGACCGTCGTCCCCGACGGCACCGCGCGACCACGCACCACTGACAAGGACACTCGTTGAACGACTACTACCAGGACCTGGGCGTCTCCAAGGACGCGTCGCCGGAGGACATCAAGCGGGCCTACCGCAAGATGGCGCGCAAGCTGCACCCCGACGTCAACCCCAGCCCCGAGGCCGAGGAGCAGTTCAAGAAGGTCTCCCAGGCCTACGACGTGCTCTCCGACGCCGAGAAGAAGCGCGCCTACGACATGGGCTCCGACCCCTACGCCGCGGGCGCGGCCGGCTTCGGCCAGGGCTTCTCCTTCAGCGACATCATGGACGCCTTCTTCGGGGCGGGCGCCGGGCAGGCCCAGCGCGGCCCACGGTCGCGCCAGCGCCGCGGCCAGGACGCCCTCGTGCGCCTCGACCTCGACCTCGCCGACGCGGTGTTCGGGGGCGAGAAGGAGCTCACCGTCGAGACCGCGGTCGTGTGCTCCACCTGCCACGGTGACGGGGCCCAGCCGGGCACCTCGCGCCGTACCTGTGACGTCTGCGGCGGTCGCGGCGAGATCCAGCAGGTGCAGCGGTCCTTCCTCGGCCAGGTGATGACCACCCGCCCCTGCATGACCTGCCAGGGCTACGGCGAGGTGCTGGTCAGCCCCTGCTTCGAGTGCTCCGGCGACGGCCGGGTCCGCACCCGGCGCACCCTGAAGATCAAGGTGCCCGCCGGCGTCGACACCGGCACCCGTATCCAGCTCGCCGGCGAGGGCGAGGTCGGCCAGGGCGGCGGCCCCGCCGGTGACCTCTACGTCGAGGTCGCGGTGCGTCCGCACCAGACCTTCCAGCGGCGCGGCGACGACCTGCACTGCACGGTCGAGCTGCCCATGACGGCCGCGGCGCTCGGCACGACCCTCAAGCTCGACACGTTCGACGGTGTCAACGAGCTCGAGATCAAGCCGGGCACCCAGGCGGGCGACGCGATGACCCTGCGCGGGCTCGGGGTCACCCACCTGCGCGGCACCGGTCGCGGCGACCTGGTCATCCACGCCAACGTGGTCACGCCGACGCGCCTCGACGACGCCCAGGAGGACCTCCTGCGCCAGCTCGCCGTGCTCCGCGGTGAGGAGCGCCCCGAGGGGCGTCTCTCGCCGGCCCACCCGGGCCTGTTCGGCAAGCTGCGCGACGCGTTCAAGGCCAAGTAGCCGCGCCGTGACGCTGCCCCTGTTCCTCGTCGACGAGGCGGTGCTCGCGGGTGCCGCCTCGGGAGCCCGGGTCGTCCTGGACGGGGCCGAGGGCCGCCACGCCGCGACGGTGCGCCGGATCGGGGTGGGGGAGCACCTCCTGCTCGCCGACGGCGGGGGCCTGGTGGCCACCTGCGTGGTGGAGGCCGCCGCCCCCGCCCGGCTCGACCTCCGGGTCGAGGACATGGCGGTCGAGCCGGAGCCGCAGCCCCGCTTCGTCCTGGTGCAGGCGCTCGCCAAGGGGGAGCGCGACGACCAGGCCATCGAGACCGCCACCGAGCTCGGCGTCGACGAGGTCGTGCCCTGGCAGGCCTCGCGCAGCATCGTGCAATGGCGGGGCGAGCGGGGCGAGAAAGCCCGCCGCAAGTGGGAGTCGACCGTCCGTGCCGCGGCCAAGCAGTCGCGGCGCCCGCGGACCCCTGTCGTCTCCGAGCTGGTGACGTCCAAGGGACTCGCCGGGCGCCTGGCCGCGGCCTCCGCGGCGTTCGTGCTCCACGAGGACGCCACCGAACCCCTTGCCGGACAGGACCTCCCGGCCTCCGGCGAGGTCGTCGTGGTCGTCGGCCCCGAGGGCGGCATCACCCCCGAGGAGGTTGCGGCGTTCGAGGCCGCCGGGGCACGCACCGTACGCCTGGGGTCGAGCGTGCTGCGCTCCTCCAGTGCCGGCCCCGCGGCGCTCGCGGTGCTCAGCGCCGCTGCGCGCTGGCGCTGAGCCGGTCCCGCGAGGGCGATGCCCCGCGCCTCACCGCACGGTGAACGTCACCGAGTCCTCGGCCGCGACCGTGCCGTCCTTGGGGCTCGCCGACCTCACCCGGACCGTGTAGGTGCCTGCGCTGAGCCGGCCGAGGTCGACCGAGTAGGTCCCGCGCGACGGCGCCCCGATGGTGGCCATCGCCGTACCGCTCCCGACCGTGGTCGTGCCGCGGTCGAGCTCCCACTGCAGGGTGGCCTCGAAGACGGTGGCCTCGCCCCTGAGCGTGACCGGCGTGCCGGCCGGGAGGACCTGGTCGCGGGTGGGGGCGGTGACCCAGATCGGTGCGAGGTCGCGCCAGGAAAGATCGGCGGACGGCCGGGTGAACAGCTGGTCGGTCGGGATCGACCCGAAGAGGGTCGTGACCCCGCCCGCGACCTGGAAGCGCACCGGGATCACGCCCCGCCCCAGGGCGGCCTGGGCCGTCCACACGAGCTCCTGCACGGCGAGCCGCTGGACCTCGGGCGTGAAGCCCTCGGCGCCGGGCCCGCTGAGCTCCACCTGGATCGTGTCGGAGGTGACCTTCACCGACGAGACGGTGGTGCCCGACCAGGGCTGGAGGTAGCCGTCGGTGTTCGAGTAGGGCTGGGCGTTCATGGCCACCGCCAGGGCGGCCTGCACCCGGTCGGCGTCGGTGGCTGCCCGGGGCAGCTCACCACGCACGAACTCGCGGAACAACCTGTAGGTGGGCGTGGTGTCGCCGATGGGGCCCACGAAGTAGGCAGGCAGGGCAGCCTGCACGGTCGCACCGGTTCCGCTGGTAGTCGACCCCGTCGGCGAGGTCTGGGCGGTCGGGGGCGCCGTCGTCGGAGCTCCGGTGACGGACGGGGCCGACGCCGACGGCGAGCCGGCAGGAGGACCGGGCGTGCCGCTGGTGTCCTGGGTCGCCCACCAGGCGCCTCCGGCGATGGCGGCGACCAGTGCCGCGGCAGCCACCGGCGCGAGCCAGTGCCGAGAACCGGTCCCACCGGTCGCGGGGCCGACCTCGTGCGCCTCCTGCAGGATCGCGTCGAGGCGGTCGCCGGGGCGCATCTTGCGGGCCTCGTGCGCCAGTGACTGCCGCAGCCGCCGCTCCACGCGCTCGAGCTCGCCCGGCTCGAGGTCGGGGTGAAGGAAGTCCGTGCGGTCGCTCATCGCCCGACCTCCACCCGGTCGCGCAGTGAGGCGAGCCCACGGTGGGCATGGGCCTTTACCGAGCCCGCGGAGATGCCGAGGGCGTCGGCGATCTCGGCCTCGCTCAGGTCGAGGTAGTAGCGCATGGTCAGGACCTCTCTCTGGCGCTGGGGGAGGCGTCCGAGCGCCTCGATCATCGAGCTGGTGGCCTCGGCCTCGAGGGCGTGGGCCTCGGCGCTCGACTCGGTACGGCGGGCCGGGCCTCCGGGCTCGGCCCGCTCCCGGGTGAGGTACCGCTCCTCGACGCCGCGGTGGCGCAGACCCGAGCGGGCGCCGTTGACCACGGCCCGGCGCAGGTAGGCGGCTGCGCTCTCGTGGCTGCGCAACGTGTCCCAGCGCCGGTGCACGGCGATGAACGCGTCCTGCACGACCTCCTCGGCGGCGAGGTCGTCGCGCAGCAGCAGCCAAGCCAGGCGCACCAGGCCCGTCCAGTGCGCCGCGTACAGCTCGGCGATGGCCTCGTCGGCGGCTGGGCGGGTCTCCCCGCCGGGGTCGCGTTCTGCCACGCTCAACAGTCTCACGCCCCCTTGACGCGCAGCCGACCCCGCCGGTTGACGCGCCGGGCGGATAGTGTCCGAGCCATGGCCGACTGCATCTTCTGCTCGATCGTCGCCGGGGACGTCCCCGCCGAGGTGGTCCGCGAGGACGAGCACACCGTGGCGTTCCGGGACCTCGACCCGCAGGCCCCGACCCACGTGCTCGTCATCCCGAGGCGTCACGTCCCGGACGTCGGTGCTCTTGCCCTGGAGGCGCCTGAGGAGGTCGCCCCGCTCGTCGACGCGGTGCGCGCGGTGGCCGAGCAGGAGGGGGTGGCGGACGCGGGGTACCGCAGCGTCTTCAACACCGGAGCGCAGGCCCACCAGACCGTCTTCCACGCCCACGTGCACGTGCTCGGGGGCCGGGCAATGACGTGGCCACCCGGCTGAGCGGCACCGTAGACTGGGACGACCATGCCTGAAGACGATCATCCGACCACGCCGGGGGGCGCAGCCGACGGCGCTCGTCCCCTCCCCATCCACACCGTCGAGATCCCTCCGCAGGTCCAGATGGTCACGCTGCTCGGCCCGCGCGACGAGCTGCTGCGGACCATGGAGCGGGCGTTCCCGCAGCTGGAGATCCACGTCCGTGGCAACGAGTTCCACCTGTCCGGCCCCAGCGCCGAGGTGGCCCTGGCGGAGCGGACGATCGACGAGCTGCTCCTGGTGATCGAGGGCGGTCAGCCGCTCAACCGCGACGCCGTGGAGCGTTCGATCGGCATGCTGCGCGAGCAGACCAAGGAGCGTCCTGCCGACGTCCTGACGATGAACATCGTCAGCTCCCGCGGTCGCACCATCCGGCCCAAGACGCTGAACCAGAAGCACTACGTCGACGCGATCGACGAGCACACCGTGGTCTTCGGCATCGGCCCTGCCGGCACCGGCAAGACCTACCTCGCGATGGCCAAGGCCGTCGCGGCCCTGCAGGCCAAGCAGGTCAACCGGATCATCCTCACGCGGCCGGCCGTCGAGGCCGGTGAGCGCCTCGGCTTCCTGCCCGGCACGCTCAACGACAAGATCGACCCCTACCTGCGGCCGCTGTACGACGCACTGCACGACATGGTCGACCCCGAGTCGATCCCGCGCCTCATGGCCGCCGGCACCATCGAGGTCGCGCCGCTCGCTTATATGCGCGGTAGAACTCTTAATGATGCGTTCATCATCCTCGACGAGGCGCAGAACACCTCTCCCGAGCAGATGAAGATGTTCCTGACCCGTCTGGGGTTCGGCTCCAAGATGGTCGTCACCGGTGACGTCACCCAGGTCGACCTCCCGGACGGCACGCGGTCGGGGCTGCGGGTCGTCCGCGACATCCTGGCCGGCGTCGAGGACATCCACTTCTCGGTGCTGACGCCGCAGGACGTCGTCAGGCACCGGCTCGTCGGGGCCATCGTCGACGCCTACGGCCGCTGGGACGACCAGCAGGGCGAGACCCACGGACAGCAGGGACGGGGGCCGCGTGAGCGTCGACGTTCTCAATGAGACCGACTACCAGCTCGACGAGCTCGAGCTGGTGGCCCTGAGCAAGTACGTCATGGACGAGATGCGGGTCCACCCGGGCGCCGACCTCTGCCTGCGCCTCGTCGACGAGGCCGCCATGGAGGTCCTGCACGTGCAGTGGATGGACCTGCCCGGCCCGACCGACGTCATGTCGTTCCCCATGGACGAGCTGCGCCCCGGCCGCGAGGGCGAGGAGCCCGAGGAGGGCGTCCTCGGCGACATCGTGCTGTGCCCGTCGGTCGCGGCCAAGCAGGCCGCCGAGGCCGGTCATGCCACCGAGGAGGAGCTGCTGCTCCTCACCACCCACGGCATCCTGCACCTGCTCGGCTACGACCACGCCGAACCCGAGGAGGAGCGCGAGATGTTCGAGCTCCAGCGCCAGCTGCTGCTGACGTTCCTCGCGGGTCGCGGTCGCCGCACCCCCTGATGGCGCAGCGATGACCCGCCTCGTGCTGGCCGCGCTCCTCAGCATCGCCGTGGCGTTCCTGCTCACGGCCGCGGAGGCCGCGATCTGGCGGATGTCCCGGGTGCGGGCGCACGAGCTGCTCGAGGAGCGCCGCCCCGGGTCGAAGTCGCTGGACCGCATCGTCAGCGACAGCGCTGCCTACCTGTCCGTCACCGCGTTCCTGCGCGTCGTCGCCGAGGCGACGACCGCGGTGCTCATCACGCTCGGGGCGGTCGACCTCGTCGACGGCTTCTGGAAGCCGCTGCTCATCGCGATCGGCGTCATGGCCCTCGTGTCGTTCGTCGTCGTGGGCGTCTCGCCGCGCACGCTGGGACGGCAGAACGCCGATGCCGTCGCGCTCGTCGCGTCACCGGTGATCGTCGGCCTGCGCACGTTCCTCGGACCGGTCGCGCGCGTCCTCGTCGCCCTCGGCAACGCGGTGACGCCGGGACGCGGCTACCGCGACGGGCCCTTCCAGAGCGAGTCCGAGCTGCGCGACCTGGTCGACCTCGCGGGGGAGAGCGCGGTCATCGAGGCCGGCGAGCGCGAGATGATCCACTCGGTCTTCGAGCTGGGCGACACGGTGGCCCGCGAGGTCATGGTGCCGCGCACCGACATGGTGACGATCGACGGCGAGAAGTCGCTGCGCTCGGCCATGTCGCTGTTCCTGCGCTCGGGGTTCTCGCGCATCCCGGTCGTCGGCGACGGGTCCGACGACATCCTCGGGCTGCTCTACTTCAAGGACGTCGTACGCCGCGTCAACGCCGACCCGGAGGCCGGCTCGCTGCCGGTCACGGCGCAGATGCGCCCCATGCACTACGTCCCCGAGAGCAAGCCGGTGGACGACCTGCTGCGCGAGATGCAGCGCGACCAGAGCCACTTCGCCGTCGTCGTCGACGAGTACGGCGGGACCGCGGGCCTGGTCACCATCGAGGACATCATCGAGGAGATCGTCGGCGAGATCGCCGACGAGTACGACCGCGAGGCTCCCGGCGTGGAGGACCTCGGGGACGGCACCGTACGCGTGCCGGCCACCATGGACATCGACGACCTGGCCGACCTCTTCGAGGTCGAGATCGACGAGGACGAGGTCGACACCGTCGGCGGGCTCATCGGCAAGAGCATCGGCCGGGTGCCCATCGTCGGGTCCCGGGCCGAGGTGGCTGGACTGTCGCTCACCGCGGAGCGGATGGCCGGCCGGCGGCACCGCATCGCCTCGGTCATCGTCGAGCGGCTGCACGCGGTCGAGGAGGGCGGGACCGAGGACGGCGCCGAGCGCACTACGGTGGAGGCCGAACGCGAGGGAGTGTCATGACAGCGAGTGGTCCCGGTCCCACCGGTGCGCAGGCCGACGGGCCCGAGGCGACCCGTCCCTACCTGGCCGGTTTCGCCTGCCTCGTCGGGCGGCCGAACGCCGGCAAGTCGACGCTGACCAATGCCCTGGTGGGGCAGAAGGTCGCGATCACCTCCTCGAAGCCGCAGACGACCCGCCACACGATCCGCGGCATCGTCACCTCGCCGCGCTCCCAGCTGGTGCTCGTCGACACCCCCGGCCTGCACAAGCCGCGCACCCTGCTGGGGGAGCGGCTCAACGACGTGGTGCGCGAGACCCTGCTCGAGGTCGACGTCATCGGGTTCTGCCTGCCGGCCGACCAGAAGATCGGGCCGGGGGACAGCTTCATCGCCCGCGAGCTCAAGGAGATCCAGCAGGGCAAGCGACGGCCGGTGGTCGCCATCGCGACCAAGACCGACCGGGTCGACCGCCAGCGGCTCGCCGAGCACCTCATGGCCATCGACCAGCTCGGCTCCTGGGACGCGATCGTGCCGTGCTCGGCCGTCGACGGGTCGCAGGTCGACGAGGTCGCCGAGGTGCTGGCCTCCTACCTGCCGACCTCCCCGGGACCGCTCTACCCCGAGGGCGTCCTCACCGACGAGCCCCAGATGGTGATGATCGCCGAGCTCGTGCGCGAGGCCGCCCTCGAGGGCGTGCGCGACGAGCTGCCGCACTCCCTGGCCGTTGTCGTGGAGGAGATGGTCCAGCGCGAAGGGCGTCCGGCGGACAAGCCGCTGCTCGACGTGCGGGTCAACGTCTTCGTCGAGCGCTCGTCGCAGAAGGCCATCATCATCGGGCGGGGTGGGTCGCGGCTGCGCGAGGTCGGGACGACTGCCCGCCAGGGGATCGAGAAGCTCCTCGGCCAGAAGGTCTACCTCGACCTGCACGTGAAGATCGCCAAGGACTGGCAGCGCGACCCCAAGCAGCTGCAGCGACTCGGGTTCTGAGCCGGGTTCCGAGACCTGTTCCTAGCCCTGATCCGAGCCAAAGCTCACGTGGCGAGACTCACGTCTCGTCGAGATCGGTTGCAGTGCAACGGTTTCGATGCACTTCTGAATTGGTTCCCGGTAACCACGATTTGAGATCGCGCCTCGTTCTCGGCAGGCTGGGCGGTCGACCGACACGGTTTTGATACGCAACTGACCAGGACAGCGAAGGAGCGGCGCCCTCCCCAAAGAGGGCGCCTACACCACGTGGACACGACACTGACCAAGACGGGCCCAGCCGCTCCGGCTGAGGCCACGGGCGAGCACACAGCCCTCGACAGCCCGCACCCCGCCCTCGACCCCGTCATCGAGGAGCACCCGGCCGAGGAGCCGCAGAAGGTCGACACGATCGTCTTCGGCGTCACCGCCGCCATCGCGATCGCGTTCGTGCTGTGGGGGTTCCTCAGCACCGACACGCTGAGCTCGGCCTCCGGTGCCGGCCTCGAATGGGTCGTGCACAACATGGGCTGGCTGTTCTCCCTCGTCGCCTCGGGCTTCGTCCTGTTCGTGATCTGGCTCGCGGCAAGCAAGTTCGGCCGCATCCCCCTCGGGCGTGACGACGAGGAGCCGGAGTTCAAGACCGTCTCGTGGATCGCGATGATGTTCTCCGCGGGCATGGGCATCGGCCTGATGTTCTACGGCGTCTCCGAGCCGCTGTCGCACTTCGTGAAGCCGCCGCCCGGCACCGGTGCCGCAGGCAACCCGCAGGCCGTGCAGAACGCCATGGCCACCACGCTGTTCCACTGGACGCTGCACCCGTGGGCCATCTACGCGGTCGTCGGCCTTGCCGTGGCGTACGGCGTCTTCCGCAAGGGCCGCTCGCTGCTCATCAGCTCGGCGTTCGCCCCGCTGCTGGGCAAGCGCGCCGAGGGCCCAGCCGGTCGCGTCATCGACATGCTCGCGATCTTCGCCACCCTGTTCGGCTCGGCTGCCTCGCTCGGCCTCGGCGCCCTGCAGATCGGCTCCGGCCTGACGATCGTCGCCGGCATCGGCCAGGCCGGCAACATGGTCCTCGTCGCGATCATCGCGGTGCTCACCGTCTGCTTCATCCTGTCGGCCGTCTCCGGCCTGGCCAAGGGCATCCAGTGGCTGTCGAACATCAACATGGTGCTGGCGCTGGCCCTCGCGGTCTTCGTCTTCGTCGTAGGCCCGACGGTGTTCATCCTCAACCTCGTGCCCACCGAGATCGGCTCCTACTTCCAGAACCTGGCGATGATGTCGGCGCGCACCGATGCCGCCGGCGGCGACGCCATGAAGACCTGGCTGTCGGGCTGGACGATCTTCTACTGGGCCTGGTGGGTCAGCTGGACTCCGTTCGTCGGCATGTTCATCGCCCGCATCTCACGCGGCCGCACCATCCGCCAGTTCGTCACCGGTGTGCTGCTCGTCCCGAGCGTCGTCTCGCTCGTGTGGTTCGCCATCTTCGGTGGCGCCGGCATCGACATGCAGCGCGGTGGCACCGACCTGGCCGGCGCGGGCTCGACCGAGGGCACGCTCTTCGAGATGCTCTCGCACATGCCGCTGTCGACGATCACGTCGGTCCTGGTCATGGTGCTGGTGGCGATCTTCTTCGTCTCCGGCGCCGACGCTGCATCCATCGTCATGGGCACGCTCTCCGAGCGGGGCACCCTGGCTCCGAGCCGCAAGACGGTCATCTTCTGGGGCGCGGCCACCGGTGCAGTTGCTGCGGTGATGCTGCTCGTCGGTGGTGAGGACGCGCTGTCCGGGCTGCAGAACATCACCATCGTGGCTGCCCTGCCGTTCCTCATCGTCATGGTCGGCCTGGCGATCGCACTGGTGAAGGACCTGAGCAACGACCCGCTGATCGTGCGCCGCGCCTACGCCGTCGCCGCGATCGAGCAGGCCGTCGTGGCCGGTGTCACCGAGCACGGCGACGACTTCACCCTCACCTACGAGGAGTCCGCCCCCGGCGAGGGAGTCGGGGACCTGGTCCCCACCGCACCGGTGACCGGTCATGCGGGCCATGACGAGCTCGATACCGCCGATGTGAGTGCAGGATCCGCCACATCGTGAGCCGCTGAGCCGGTGCACGACCGGGCCGAACTATCCTTGGTCCCATGAGAGTTGGTGTCTTCGGGGCCACCGGGCAGGTCGGCTCGGTCATGCGTGCACTTCTCGCCGAGCGGGCGTTCCCGGTCGACGAGATCCGTTTCTTCGCGTCGGCGCGCTCTGCCGGCACGACGTTGCCGTGGGCCGGTGGCGAGGTCACGGTGGAGGACTCGGCCACCGCTGACTTCTCCGGCCTCGACATCGCGCTGTTCTCCAACGGGGGAGCGGCCTCCAAGGAGTTGGCGCCAAAGGTCGCGGCCGCCGGAGCCGTCGTCGTCGACAACTCCTCCGCCTGGCGCAAGGACCCCGAGGTCCCGCTGGTCGTGAGCGAGGTCAACGCCGACGACCTCGACACCATCCCCAAGGGCATCGTCGCCAACCCCAACTGCACCACCATGGCCGCCATGCCGGTCCTCAAGCCGCTGCACGACGAGGCCGGTCTCGTGCGCCTCACCGTCGCGTCGTACCAGGCCGTGTCGGGCTCGGGCGGCAAGGGCGTGCAGGAGCTCGACGGACAGCTGCGCGGCGGGTATGCCGCCGGCGCGCCTGCCGGCCTCGCCCTCGACGGTCGCGCGGTCGAGGTCCCTGCGCCCAACGTCTACGCGGTGCCGGTGGGGTTCAACGTGATCCCGCTGGCCGGCTCGATCGTCGAGGACGGCTCACTGGAGACCGACGAGGAGCAGAAGCTCCGCAACGAGTCGCGCAAGATCCTGCACATCGACGACCTGCGCGTCTCCGGGACCTGCGTGCGCGTGCCGGTGTTCACCGGGCACTCGCTGGCGATCCACGCCGAGTTCGACCGTGAGATCAGCCCCGAGCGCGCAATGGAGCTGCTCGCCAAGGCGCCCGGCGTCGTCGTCACCGACGTGCCCAACCCGCTCGAGGCAGCCGGCCGTGATGACGTCTACGTCGGCCGAGTCCGTGCCGACCAGGCGGCCCCGGAGGGCAAGGGGCTCGTGCTGTTCGTCGTCG
The DNA here is from genome assembly GCF_052114585.1 of Pedococcus sp. 2YAF34. Classification (NCBI taxonomy): domain Bacteria; kingdom Bacillati; phylum Actinomycetota; class Actinomycetes; order Micrococcales; family Intrasporangiaceae; genus Pedococcus; species Pedococcus sp. 2YAF34. Next base: position 158,279 of record NZ_JBFRFA010000001.1, on the reverse strand, counting down.
GCGACAACCTGCGCAAGGGCGCGGCGCTCAACGCGGTGCAGATCGCCGAGGAGCTTCTCAAGCGTCGCTGACCCAGTCTCATCGCGCGAAGGGTGGCAAACGGCCCCCTCAGGTCCCCCTGAGGCGGCCGTTCGCCACCCTTCGTCGCGCGRAGGGCCGGGGCCTGAGGGTGGCGCGACCCTCAGACGTCGGTCATCCAGTGCTGGTAGGTCTTGCTGACCTCCATGCCGACGTGCTGGTAGAGCGGCAGCGCACCCGTCCGTGAGTCCGTCGACAGCTCGCTGCGGGTGGCGCCGTGCTGGCGGGCGCGCTCGAACGCGTCGACGAGCAGCGCCCGGGCGAGGCCCTTGCCGCGCTGGTTGGCGCGCACCGCCAGCTGGTCGACGTAGCCGCACCCCTCGGTGACGATCATGAAGGCGACGCCGACCGGCGTGCCGTCGGGGTCGACGGCGAACCTGATCTGCCAGGGCTCGAACCCGGGCCGGCGCACCGTGCGGGCTGCCCAGTCGTCGAACGCGCTCGGCTGGCGGTCCGGCCACTCGTTGAAGGCATCCTCGACGAGCAGGTGGGCGACCTGTTCGTCCGCCCCGGGGACGAGGTCGCGCAGGAGGTAGCCGTGGGGGAGGGGCTGCGGCTCGATGGCCGCCCCTTCGGGCACGACGAGCACCCACGAGGTCCAGCCCTCGCGGTAGCCGAGGGTGGTGAAGAGCCGTTCCGCGGAGCTGCCGAGGGGCACGGTCTGGCCGACCAGCGTGCCGCCGCGGCGACGCGAGCAGTCCTCCACCCAGGCCGCCAGCCACGTGCCGATGCCACGCCCTCGGTGGTCGGGGTGCACCGTGGCCTCGGCACGACGGGTCTTGTACACCTCCGCCGCCGCGACCAGGGTCGGTCCGTCGAACACCCCGACACTCTCCTGCTCGAGGTCGAAGCTCGGCCGCTGCCAGTCACCCTCGATGTCCTCGGGCTCGATGGCGACCTCGCCGGTGTCCGCCTGCTCGGAGGCGGCGAACAGCTCGTACATGGCGCGGGCGTCAGACATCCGCAGCGGGCGGGCGGTGAGGCCGTCGGGCAGGTCCATGGGGCTCATGGTGGCGGGTGCGCCCGCGCTCGCGCACGGCCTTTTCGGCGACTTCGCGGTCCCGGTCGCGGGGATGGCCGGATTGCGGACATTGTGAGAGAGTCCTCTCGAAACAGTACTCTCACATCGAGGTGACCCGGTGACCAACCCCTATGGCGACGTCGAGCTCACGCCGCGGGACATCCGCGCCCTGGCCCACCCCACGCGCCTCGCCATCCTGGCCCGCCTCCAGCAGCACGGCCCGAGCACCGCGACCGCACTGGCCCCCGAGGTGGGGGCCACCCCGTCGGTCACGAGCTGGCACCTGCGCCACCTCGCCGAGCACGGCCTGGTCCGGGACGCCCAGGTCCCGTCCGACGGTCGACAGCGGTGGTGGGAGGCGGTCGGCCGGGGCTTCCGCTTCACCCCCTCGGAGGACGAGACGGGACGTGACGCCGCCGTGCTCCTGTCGCGCGTGGTGTTCGACCAGGCCCGCGACCTGCCGGACCGCTGGGCCGCGCAGGCCGAACCCCTGCTCGAGGACGACTGGCGGGCCTCGGCAGGGCTGTCCAACACGCGGATCGTCGTGACGTCCGAGGAGCTGGCCGCGGTGGAGGCAGCCATCGAACAGGTGCTCGCGCCATACGTGCTGCGCAAGTCCGAGCCCGACGTGGTGCCGGGCGCGCGCTCGGTCCGGATGCTGCGCTACGTCCTGCCCGAGGCCGCGACCGACGAGGGGGAGCCGGCATGAGCGAGCCCCTGTGGCGGGATCGGCGGTTCGCCACCTACTGGGTGGGTCAGGGGATCTCGCAGTTCGGCGACCGGATCACCGGGCTCGCCCTGCCGCTCATCGCGGTCACCACCCTGCACGCGGGGGCCACCACGGTGGGCCTGCTCACGGCTGCGGTGTGGGCGCCGAACCTGCTGTCCCTCTTCGTCGGCGCCTGGGTCGACCACCACGTGCGAAAGCGGCGGCTGCTCATCCTGGCCGACCTGCTGCGCTGCGCCGTGCTGCTGACGCTGCCGGTGGCGCACCTGGTGGGGGCGATCACCCTCGGCCAGCTGTTCGCGGTCGCGCTGGTGGCCGGCCTCGGGCAGGTGCTCTACCAGACGGCGTACCCGAGCTTCTTCGTCGGCCTCGTGCGTCGTGACCAGTTCGTGGAGGCCAACAGCCTGCTGAGCGGTACCCGGTCGGCCTCGTTCGTGGCCGGCCCCGCCGTCGCCGGCGGCCTGGTCCAGGCAGTCACGGCACCGATGGCCATGCTCGTCGACGCGGTCACCTTCGCGGTGTCGGCCGTCCTCATCGGGCGGGTGAAGGTGCCCGACCTGCCGGTGGACGGCGCCGAGGGGACGAGCCTGCTGCGGCGGGCGCGGGACGGGATGGGCCTGGTGCTCCACGACGCCTACCTGCGGGCGGCCCTCGCGTGTGCCACCACGATCAACCTGTTCAACCTCATGGCCGGCGCGCTCGTCGTCCTCTACGCGAGCCGGCAGCTGGGGATGTCGGCCGGGCTCATCGGGCTCGCCCTCGGGATCGGGGCGACGGGCGGCCTCCTCGGCACGGTTCTCGCCGGGCCGCTGTCGCGAAGGATCGGCATCGGGCGCACCATCGCCGTGGGCGCCGTGGTCTTCTCCGCCCCCTTCGCGCTCATGCCGCTGGCGCAGGGCCCGATGTGGGCGCGCGCCGGGGTGGTGGCGGCCGTCGAGCTCGTCTCCTCCGTCGGCGTGATGTGCCTCGACATCCCGCTCAACGCGCTCATGACGGCGGTGACCCCCGACGGCGTCCGCAGCCGGGTGACCGGCGCGTTCTCGACGGTGAACTACGGGATCCGTCCCGCCGGCGCGGTGCTCGGCGGCGTGGTGGGGGAGTGGATCGGTCTGCGGCCGACCATGGTGGTCGCCGCGGTGGGTGGCTCGCTGTCGGTGCTGTGGCTGCTGTGGTCACCCGTCATCTCGACCCGCACCCTGGACGACCTCCGCGGTGCGACCATCTCGTCGCCCGCGTGACACGGACCTCTGGCCCTAACGCGGCCCGCCGGTGCACGGTGACCTGAGGGGACACCCACACCACGGGGGAGGTCCGCAGTGTCCCAGCCACAGCTCCGCGCCAGCCGTTCGACCAGGACGTCGAACGCCGCAGCCCGACGGTCCGACGTCGGCCGCAGGGTCGGGTTCGTCATCGGCGCCGTCGTCAACGCCGTCCTGCTCTGGTGGGTCAACATCGCGCCCGGGTGGCAGGTGGTGCCTTTCCTCACCGACGACACGCGTCAGGTGCTCGGCCTCGTCAACGCCTCGCTCGCGGTCGGCCTGGTGTCCAGCCTCGTCTCCGCGGTCCTGCTGTGGTTCCGGTTGCGGGCCTTCGGTGACCTGGTGCAGAACGCTGTCGGCCTCGCTGCCCTGGTGCGCCTGTGGCAGGTCTTCCCGTTCGACCTCGGCGGCCAGGGGTTCGACTGGGACCTCGTGGTGCGCTGCGCGCTCGTCCTCGGCATGGTCGGGTCGGTGATCGGCGCCCTGGTGGCAGTGGTGCGCCTGGTCCGCGGCCGCTGAGCGGGGCCGCGCCGCCCCGTGCCGCCGAGACCGGCTGACGGGGGACCGTCCGGATCGTGAGCGACGAGTCCCGTGCGATGGACGTACCGCGACGACGCGGCATACCCTCCGAGAGTGCGTATGCAGCGCCTCCTCCTTCGCCGCCGCGGCGGGGCCTGACCGATCAGCCGCCCCTCGTCGCGGAGTAGCGTTGCCCTGGCTGAGCCTCTGACAGAGCCACCAGCGACGAATCGATAGGCGAGACACCATGATCCACCCGCAGCAGCCCTCGGGCATGCCGGTCGCGAAGTACCTGCCCTTCCAGGACCAGATCGTGGTCGACCTCCCCGACCGCACGTGGCCGACGAAGGTCCTCGACAAGGCGCCCCGGTGGTGCGCGGTGGACCTGCGCGACGGCAACCAGGCACTGATCGACCCGATGAGCCCGGACCGCAAGAAGCGGATGTTCGAGCTGCTCGTGCGCATGGGCTACAAGGAGATCGAGGTCGGCTTCCCCTCGGCCAGCCAGACGGACTTCGACTTCGTGCGGATGCTCATCGAGGACGACATGATCCCCGACGACGTCACGATCCAGGTCCTGACGCAGTGCCGCGACCACCTGATCGAGCGGACCTTCGACGCGATCCGTGGGGCCAAGCAGGCCATCGTGCACTTCTACAACTCGACGTCGGTGCTGCAGCGGCGGGTGGTGTTCGGGCTCGACCAGGACGGCATCGTCGACATCGCGGTCCAGGGCGCGCGGCTGTGCCGCAAGCTCGAGGAGACGGTGCCCGACACGATCGTCTACTACGAGTACAGCCCCGAGTCCTACACCGGCACCGAGCTCGAGTTCGCCGTGCGGATCTGCAACGAGGTCATCGACGTCATCGACCCGACGCCGGACCACAAGATGATCATCAACCTGCCCGCCACCGTGGAGATGGCGACGCCGAACGTCTACGCCGACTCGATCGAGTGGATGACCCGCCACCTCGAGCGCCGCGAGTCGATCGTGGTGTCGCTGCACCCGCACAACGACCGCGGCACCGGCGTCGCGGCGGCGGAGCTGGGCTACCTCGCCGGCGCCGACCGCATCGAGGGCTGCCTGTTCGGCAACGGTGAGCGCACCGGCAACGTCGACCTGGTGACCCTCGGCATGAACCTGTTCAGCCAGGGCATCGACCCGCAGATCGACTTCTCCGACCTCGACGAGATCCGGCGGACCGTCGAGCACTGCAACCAGCTGCCGGTGCCCGAGCGGCACCCCTGGGGCGGTGACCTGGTCTTCACGGCGTTCTCCGGTTCGCACCAGGACGCCATCAAGAAGGGCTTCGAGGACATGGACCGCCAGGTGGCGGCCACCGGCAAGAAGATCGACGAGCTCGTCTGGGGCGTGCCCTACCTGCCCATCGACCCGCACGACGTCGGCCGGTCCTACGAGGCCGTGGTCCGCGTCAACAGCCAGTCCGGCAAGGGCGGTGTCGCCTACATCCTCAAGGCCGAGCACCAGCTCGACCTGCCGCGCCGGCTGCAGATCGAGTTCAGCGGCGTGGTGCAGGCCAAGACCGACAGCGAGGGTGGCGAGGTCAGCCCTGCCGAGCTGTGGAGCGTGTTCCAGGACGAGTACCTGCCCGCCGTCGACGGTGCGGCCAACGCGTGGGGGCGGTTCACTCCGGTCAGCCACGCGCTGGAGAGCCAGGCCGACGGCGCCGACCGCATCGTCGCCACGATGCTCGACCAGGGTGTCGAGGTGCAGGTCGAGGGCACCGGCAACGGCCCGATCGCGGCCTTCATCGACGCCCTGTCGACGCTCGACATCGACGTGCGCGTCCTCGACTACGCCGAGCACGCACTGTCCGCCGGTGGTGACGCCCGGGCGGCGGCCTACGTGGAGTGCGCCGTCGGTGACCGCGTCCTGTGGGGCGTCGGGCTGCACAGCTCGATCGTCAAGGCGTCGCTGACCGCGGTGCTGTCCGCCGTCAACCGCGCCCTGCGTGAGGCCGCCTGACGCGCTCGGCCGTCCACGAGGGACCGCTCAGCGCACACCCTGCGGCCGGAACTGGATGGAGATGCGCGGGCCCACGGCCTTGGTCGACTTGGGGATGCAGTGGTCCCAGGTGCGCTGGCAGGAGCCGCCCATGACGACCAGGTCACCGTGCCCGAGGGAGAAGCCGATCGACTCGCCACCACCGCGGGGCCGCAGCATCAGGGGCCTGGCGGACCCGATCGACAGGATGGCCACCATCGTGTCGAGGTCCTTCGACCGGCCGATGCGGTCCCCGTGCCACGCAACCGAGTCGCGGCCGTCGCGGTAGAGGCACATGCCCGCGCTGACGAACGGCTCGCCGAGCTCGTTCGCGTACCAGCGGCTCAGCTCGTCGCGCGCCTGGTCGAGGACGGGGTGGGGGAGTGCCTCGCCCTCCCCGTAGAACTTGAGGAGCCGGGGGACGTCGACGACGCGCTCGTACATCTCACGCTTCTCGGCGTGCCACGGCACCTCGTGGTGGAGGGCGTCGAACAGCTGCTCGGCGCCGGTGAGCCAACCCGGTCGGTAGTCGACCCAGGCGCCGCGGCTCAGCTGCGTGCGGGTGAGCCGGTGGTCGAGGCCGTGCAGCTCGATCTCGTCGGCGGTGTCGAGGAGCGAGCCCTGGAGTGCCATGCCCATGCCCGGAGTGTAACCCACGTTCGAACACCTGTTCTAGTGATGGAGGGCGTCCTTGGCATTTCCTCAGGTCAGAGGCCTACGCTCGAGTGGTCGAGGGAGGAGGCGATCTCCGTGCGCGCACCGAACCGCTTCGAGAGAGCCGTGGGCACAGGCGTCTTCCGGGTCCTCGGCGCGGTGCTGCTGGCGGCCGTCGTCGTGGCCCTGTTCGTGCCCCGTGAGCCCAACATCCCCTACGACCACGTCTGGGTCTGGGTCGGGTTCGGGGCGTTCGCGGGTCTGTGGCTGACGCTGGTCGCCGGCAGACGGCGGTTGGCGGCCTCCCGGCCGTTGCGCTGGCTGGCGCGGCGGGCGGGCCGGGTGTCGTGGTTCCTCACCCTGCTCGGGACTGCCGCGTGCCTCGTGGTGGCGCTCAACCTCGTCTATCCGGTGGGCTGGGACGCCAAGGCGATGTCCAACCTCGGCAGCCGCCTCGCCCAGGGCCCGGCACCGCTCTTCTACTACCGCTACCTCTCGCGCTACCCCAACCAGATCCCCTTCGCCGCCATCTCGCGGATGAGCTGGGAGCTGAAGGGGCTGCTGGGCTGGGACCAGCGGACCGTCTTCGCGCTGGTCAACGCCGCGTGCGTCGGGGTGTCGCTCCAGAGCCTGTACGTCGTGGTGCGCCGGGTACGCAGTGCGCCATCCGGCCTCGTCGCGCAGGTCGCGGGGATCGCCCTGGTCGCCCTGTCCCCCTGGGTGACCGTGCCCTACACCGACATCGTGACGCTGCCGTGGCCCATCCTCGCCACCGCACTGGCCCTCACCGCCGCCACCCGGTCCTCGCGGGTGGCGGGCGTGGCCCTGGGCGTCGCCGCCGTCGCCGCGCTGGCGGTGGGGTTCGTGCTCAAGACGACTCCGGTGGCGACGATGGCGGGGGTGCTGGCGCTGGGCGTCGTGGTCGTGGCCAGCCTCCTGCGCCGGCCGCGTCGCGCGGCTGCCGCCGGTGCCGTGGTGCTCGTGGCGGCGGGGGTGTTCCTCGGCGCGTCGGCGGGAGCCGATGCGGCCCTGTCCAAGGCATCGGGCCTCGACCTGACGCGGGTGGACACGAGCCGGACGCCACCGCTGTCCTGGTGGGTGGCCATGGGCATGACGCCCACCCAGGGCAACACCAAGCGGTATGGCGCGTACAACGCGACCATGGTGGCCAGGACCGTCCACCTCGACCACGCCGAGCTGGTGCGCTGGTCCGACCAGGCGCTGCGGCAGCGACTGCACGAGCTCGGGCCGACGGGGTACGCCACGTTCGCCGCCAACAAGGTCACCTGGAACCTCGGCGACGGCATGTTCTGGGCCTGGGGCGAGGGCAGTGACGCAACGACACCGGTGCCTCGACACGGGCCCCTGACTCCGTGGATCGTGTCGTGGAGCCACCCCCAGGGCACCCACTACGCGCTCCGGGCCGGGCTCACCCAGGGACTGTGGCTGGTCGTGCTCCTGGCCGCCGGGCTGGGGCTGCTGGTGCGCCCCTACCGTCGCGACGTGGCGCTCGTCGTGGCGTCGGTGTTCGCGATCATCCTGTTCACGCTGGTGTTCCAGGGGCGGTCGCGCTACCTGCTCGTCTACGCGCCGGTGTCCGTGGCGCTCGCCGCGGCGGTCGCCCCTGGCGGCCGCAACGGCCTGGTGCAACCGGCTCGGCTGGCCCTCAGTCGCGTGCGCTCGCGCTCAGCCGGTCGACCTCGGCTGTGAGCTCGCGTCGCAGCTCGTCGTGCTGGGGGCCGAGCACGGTGTCGGTCGCGGGCTCGCGCCACCGCTCGATCGGGTGCAGGGCCACCGGGCGCCAGGCGTGGTCGGGGCCCTCCCACTCGTAGCGCGGCCAGACGTGGGCGTGCAGGAACGCGTCGTGGTTGCCCTGGATCTCCAGGTTGATGCGCCGGAACGCCGGGTCGCGACGGGCGCACACCGTCTGCACCGCCTCACCGAGCAGCTCCATGTCGGCCAGGAACTCCAGGCGGCGGGACCGGGGCAGGTCCGTCAGCCGGTCTGCGCCGGGGGTGTCGGTGACGAGCACGCAGTACCCGGGCAGGAACTGCACGTCGCCGATCACCGCGAACCCGGCGCGGAGCCGTCGCAGCACCGTGGGGTTCTCCCCGCGCAGTGCCGCCCCCACCCGGTCCTGCCTCCAGTCGCCCATGGCCGGCGACCCTACGGCACCGCCTCCCGGCCGCAGCCCCGCTGTGGGGGAGAATGGCGTCATGCCCCTGTACCGCGACGAAGGCATCGTCCTGCGCACCCAGAAGCTGGGCGAGGCCGACCGCATCGTCACCCTGCTCACGCGGGGGCTGGGCAAGGTGCGCGTGGTGGGCAAGGGCGTACGGCGCACGAAGAGCCGGTTCGGGGCGCGGCTGGAGCCGGCCATGTGGGTCGACGTCCAGTGCTTCGAGGGCCGCACGCTCGACACCGTCACCCAGGCGGAGTCGCTCGCCTCCTGGGGCGACGTCCTGGCCCGCGACTACACGACCTACACGGCCGCGGCGGCCATGCTCGAGACGGCGGACCGGCTCACCGAGGAGCGCGAGCCGAACGTCCAGCAGTACCTCCTGCTCCAAGGGGCCCTGCGCTCGATGGCCGAAGGTCTGCACGACCCGGGCCTGGTCCTCGACGCCTACCTGCTGCGGGCCCTGGCCGTCGCCGGCTGGGCACCGAGCTTCCACGACTGTGCGCGCTGCGGTGCCCACGGCCCGCACCGCGCCTTCAACCTCGCCGCGGGCGGCACCGTGTGCTCGGCCTGCCGCCCACCGGGCTCGGCGGCCCCGGCCCCGGAGACGTTGTCGCTGCTGGCGGCGCTGCTCGCCGGTGACTGGTCCGTGGCCGACGCCTCGAGTGGACGCCACCGCCGCGAGGGGAGCACCCTGGCCAGCGCCTTCCTCCAGTGGCACCTGGAACGGGGTGTGCGATCGTTGCGCCTCGTGGACCGACGAGACCCCGACGCCCCGACCCAGGTGGACTCCCGCGTGACGTGGTCGGCCGTGCCGCTGATCGCGGCGGTGGAGAAGGTCGACCAGGCGCACGCCGCAGCCCAGGCGGCCCAGGCGTGAGCGCTGGATACGCCAAGCCCTTCCCGCATCCGAGCGGAGCCCAACCTCCTTCTCTCCCCAAGGAGCTCGTGCCGCGACACGTGGCGGTGGTCATGGACGGCAACGGCCGCTGGGCCAACCAGCGAGGCCTTCCGCGCACCAAGGGCCACGAGGCTGGGGAGGCGGCCCTCCTCGACGTCGTCGCCGGGGCCATCGAGATCGGCGTGACGCACCTGTCGGCCTACGCGTTCTCGACGGAGAACTGGAAGCGCAGTCCCGACGAGGTGCGCTTCCTCATGGGGTTCAACCGTGACGTCATCCGCCGCCGCCGCGACCAGCTCCACGAGTGGGGCGTGCGCATGCGCTGGGTCGGGCGGCGCCCCCGGCTGTGGGGCTCGGTCATCAAGGAGCTCGAGACGGCGCAGGAGCTGACCAGGGACAACACCGGGCTGACGCTGTACTTCTGCGTCAACTACGGCGGCCGCGCCGAGATCGCCGACGCCGTGCAGCGCATCGCCGAGCAGGTGCAGCGCGGCAAGCTCAAGCCGGGCTCGATCGACGAGAAGACCATCGCCCGCCACCTGCCCGAGGCGGACATGCCCGACGTCGACCTGTTCGTGCGGAGCTCGGGGGAGCAGCGCACCAGCAACTTCCTGCTGTGGCAGAGCGCCTACGCCGAGATGGTCTTCCAGGACACGCTGTGGCCCGACTACGACCGTCGACACCTGTGGCAGGCCATCCAGACGTATGCCGAGCGCGACCGCCGCTACGGCGGCGCAGTTGACCTGCCGACGGGCTGAGTCAGCGGGCGCAGCCGGCGCAGGTGCCGAAGATCTCCAGGGTGTGGTGGACGTCGGTGAAGCCGTGCTCGGCGCTGACCCTGGTCGCCCAGGCCTCGACGGTGGGGCCCTCGACCTCGACGGTGCGACCGCAGTCGCGGCACACCAGGTGGTGGTGGTGGCCGGTCGAGCAGGCCCGGTAGACGGCCTCGCCGTCGTCGGTGCGCAGCATGTCGATCTCGCCGTCGGCGGCCATGGCCTGAAGGTTGCGGTAGACGGTGGCGAGGCCGACCTTGTCGCCGCCCGCGCGCAGCAGCGCGTGCAGCTCCTGGGCCGAGCGGAACTCGCCCGTGCCGGCGAGCAGCGCAGCCACCGCGGCCCGCTGGCGGGTGGGACGGCGAGGAACGTCCACCGCCTCGGTGGCCGAGCGGTTGGTCGCGCTCGCGGTGCGGTCCTGGACTCCGGTCATCGCGGTGCCGTCTCCTTCGGGGTGGTGCCGCCGGTCGGCTCGCCGTGGGTGTGGCCGCCGGGGGCGTGCTCGTCGTAGTGCCCCTCGTGGGGCGCGTGCAGGTGGCCGTCGTGGACGTAGTCGAGGTGGTCGTCGTGGGCGACAGCCGCGTGGCCGCAACCCGGTCCGTGCTCGTGGTCGTGGCGCTCGGCCCGGCGGTGGCGGGCCGCCCGCGCGGTGGCGACCGCTCCGCTCAGGCTTGCGACGACCACGAAGAAGCCGATGGCCAGCAGGACGATGGTGCCGCCGGACGGGGTCTCGGCGTAGAACGACGCGACGACACCGCCCACGCTGGAGACGACGCCGACCAGGACGGCCCAGCGCACCGAGGCCCGGAAGCTGCGCCCGAGCAGCTGGGCCGTGGCGTTGGGGATGATCATCAGGGCGCTGATGAGCAGCAGGCCTACCACCCGCATCGAGACGACGACGGTGACGGCGGTCAGCACCGCCAGGGCGATGTTGAGGCCGGTGACCGGGAGGCCGCTGGCGCGGGCGTACTCCTCGTCGTTGGCCACCGCGAACAGCCAGGGCCGCAGCAACCAGGTCGCCAGCAGCACCACGAGGGCGAGCCCGGCGAACACCCACAGGTCCTTCTGGTCCGCGGTGGTGATCGCCCCGAAGAGGTATGCCGTGAGGTTGGCAGGGCTGCTGCTCGGCGACTTGGCGATGATGACGACACCGGCGGCGATGCCGCCGTAGAACATCACGGCCAGGGCGATGTCGCCGCTGGTGCGGCCCCGGCCGCGGATCACCTCGATCGCGATGGCGGCGGCCACCGCGGCGAGCAGGGCCGTGAGCACGGGCGCCTGCCCGGTGAGCAGGCCGACGGCCACACCGGCGAGGGCGACGTGCCCCATGCCGTCGCCGATCAGCGACAGCCGCCGCTGCACGAGGAACACGCCCACCAGCGGCGCGGCGATGCCGACGAGCAGGGCCGCGAGCAGCGCCTGGCGCATGAAGTCGAGGGAGAGGAGCTCAGTCACCGGATGCCTCCCCTCGGGTCGAGCGGGCCGGACGCCGGCGTGCCCTGCACGCGGGTCCTGGGCGCGACCTCGTCGTGGTCGTGCTCGTGGTGGTCGTGGTGGTCTGGCACGAACTGCCCTGTGCGCGTGGCAAACTCGTCCGGCGTGCCGTCGAACGCGATCCTGCCTCCCTGGACGAGGACGATGCGCGAGACGATGCCCGCCAGAGCGGTCAGCTCGTGCGTGACGATGACCATGGTCGTCCCGCGCCGGCGCAGGCGGGCGAGGACCGTCGACAGCACGTGCTGGTTGGCGGCGTCGACGCCGGCCGTGGGCTCGTCCATGAGCAGGACGTCGGGCTCCGAGGCGAGGGCGCGGGCGATGAGCACCCTCCGCTGCTGGCCGCCCGACAGCGTGGAGACGTCGGCGGCGGCGCGGTCGGACAGCCCGACCACCTCAAGGGCGCGGTCGATGACCTCCTGGTCCCGCGGCGTACGGCGCACCGGCCACCACCACCGCTGGTGGGGGAGCCGTCCGACGGCGACGATCTCCTCGACCGTGGCCCGCACCGAGGCGGAGAGCGTGTGCCGCTGGGGCACGTAGCCGAGCCGTGCGTGCTCGTGGAAGGACTCGCGCGGCGTGCCGAACAGCCTCACCTCGCCGCCGAGCCGGTCGTTGAGCCCGAGCATCCCCCGCACGAGCGTCGACTTGCCCGAGCCGTTGGGCCCGAGCACCGCGACGACCTCGCCGGCGCGGACGGTGAGGTCGGCGCCCTGGATGACGGCCTGGTCGGCGTAGCCGAAGGACGCGCGGTCGAGCTCGAGGACGGGCGTCCCGGCGGGTGCTGTGGTGGTCACGAACACTCCTGTCCTGCTTCGAGGGTGGCGAGGTTGGCCCGCATGACGCTGGGGTAGTCGCGACCGGCGGATGCGGTGGTGATGCCCTCGAGGGGGTCGAGCACCGCCAGTCTCGCACCGGTCTCGCGGGCCAGGGTCCTGGCGACGTCCTCGCTGACGAGGGTCTCGGCGTAGACCGTCGTGGCGCCGCTGCGCCGGATGCGGTCGGTGATGTCCGCCAGCGCGGCCGGGCTGGGTTCGGCGTCCGGCGTGAGCCCGGTGATGCTCTGCTGGGTCAGCCCGTAGGCCCGCGCGAGGTAGCCGAACGCGGCGTGCGCGGTGACCAGGTCCTTGACCCTGCACTGCTCCAGCCCGCTCCGGAACTGCCGGTCGAGTGTCGTCATGGTGGCGCGGAACGCCTTGGCGTTGGAGGTGTACTCCGCTGCGTGCGCCGGGTCACGCCGGCCAAGCTCCGCGCCGATCGCGTCCCCGACGTCGGCGTAGCGCAGCGGGTCGAGCCAGAAGTGGGGGTCCTTCGCCGCATGGTCGTCGTGCTGCGCGTGGGCCGACTCGGTCTCGTCCGCGGCGGTGAGGTCGAGTCGGGCGGCGGCAGAGACGTCGAGCGCGGTGTGCCTGGCCTCGCTGCGCACGGCGTCGTCGACGGCAGGCTGGAAGCCCTTCTCGTAGACGACCAGGTCGGCCAGGGCGACGTGGGCGACCTGACGGGGGTTGAGCTCGAGGTCGTGCGGCTCCGCGCCGGGCTTGGTGAGGGACTGCACCTCGACGAGGTCCCCGCCGACCTGGCTCACGGCGTACTCGAGGGGGTAGAACGCGGCCGCGACGGTGACCTTGCCGGAGTCCGCGCTTCCACCGAGTCCGCTACCGCACGCGCTGGTGAGGACCAGGGCGACCAGAGCGGCGGCTGGGCCGAGCAGACGGCGGGGTGACATGATCATGATTCTCAACTGAGATGAGAACCATTGTCAAAACCGTCCCGGGTCAGCTCCGGGGGAAGGCCTGCGTGATCGTGATCGCCACGGCCATCAGCAGGATGGTGGCGCGCATGAGGCGGGGCACCGGCTCGAGGACGGGCCACGACAGGTAAAGGGTCCAGAGCAGGAACAGCACGACGAGGAGCAGCAGGACCCAGCCCCACCCCGGCACGAACAGGCCGGCGACCATCAGAGCCAGGATGGCGAGGAAGGGGACCGGCCGGGGGAGCGCGTTCAGCCGCTGGAGGGCGGGCAGGCTGGCTCGCTGGATGGACTCACGCAGGGAGGACACGCGCCAAACCCTAGATGGTGGGCCTGGGGTGGCTCGCGCGCCATACCCCGTCGAGGCTGCGGCGACCGCACAGTAACCTTCTCCGCATGGCCGCACCCTCCACCGTCGACACCGTCGTCTCCCTCTGCAAGCGCCGCGGGTTCGTGTTCCCGTGCGGCGAGATCTACGGCGGCACGAGGTCCGCCTGGGACTACGGCCCGCTGGGTGTGGAGCTCAAGGAGAACATCAAGCGGCAGTGGTGGAAGTCGACCGTCACCGGCCGTGACGACGTGGTCGGGCTCGACTCGTCGGTGATCCTGCCGCGCCAGACATGGGAGGCCTCGGGCCACGTCGCGACCTTCTCCGACCCGCTGGTCGAGTGCCTGTCGTGCCACAAGCGCTTCCGCGCCGACCACCTGCAGGAGGCCGTCGCCGAGAAGAAGGGCATCGCCGACCCCGACGAGGTCAAGCTCGTCGACATCGCCTGCACCAACTGCGGCACCCGAGGCCAGTGGACCGAGCCGCGCCAGTTCTCCGGCCTGCTCAAGACCCACCTCGGTGTCGTCGAGGACGAGTCGGGGCTGCACTACCTGCGCCCCGAGACCGCCCAGGGCATCTTCCTCAACTTCCTCAACGTCATGCAGTCAGCGCGCAAGAAGCCGCCGTTCGGCATCGCCCAGACCGGCAAGAGCTTCCGCAACGAGATCACCCCGGGCAACTTCATCTTCCGCACCCGCGAGTTCGAGCAGATGGAGATGGAGTTCTTCGTCAAGCCGGGCGAGGACGAGGAGTGGCACCAGTACTGGATCGACGAGCGCACGCGCTGGTACACCGACCTCGGCATCAACCCCGACAACCTGCGCCACTACGAGCACGCCCAGGAGAAGCTGAGCCACTACTCCAAGCGCACCGTCGACATCGAGTACCGCTTCAACTTCGCCGGCAGCGAGTGGGGCGAGCTCGAGGGCATCGCCAACCGCACCGACTTCGACCTCAAGACCCACAGCCAGCACTCGGGCACCGACCTCGTCTACTTCGACCAGGCCAGCGGGGAGAAGTACACGCCCTACGTCATCGAGCCGGCGGCCGGCCTGTCGCGCTCGCTCATGACGTTCCTCGTCGACGCCTACACCGAGGACGAGGCCCCCAACACCAAGGGCGGCGTCGACAAGCGCGTCGTGCTCAAGCTCGACAAGCGGCTGGCGCCGGTCAAGGCCGCCGTCCTGCCGCTGTCGCGCAACGCCGACCTGTCGCCCAAGGCACGCGACCTCGCGGCCACGCTGCGCCAGCACTGGAACATCGACTTCGACGACGCGGGCGCCATCGGCCGCCGCTACCGCCGCCAGGACGAGATCGGCACGCCCTTCTGCATCACGGTCGACTTCGACACCCTCGACGACCAGGCGGTGACCATCCGTGAGCGCGACACCATGGCGCAGGAGCGGGTCGCCCTCGACCAGGTCGAGGGGTACCTCGGGTCGCGCCTGCTCGGCTGCTGACGTCCGGACCCGGCGGCCGCTCGACCCCGCTCTGCCCACTTCACTGCGCCCTGCCCACGAAGTTTCATGGGCAGGGCGCACTCTTGTGGGCTGAGTCGCGGCGCGCCCTGACCCATCCGTGGGTCAATGGGGTGACGAACCCCGGTGGCGCCTCGATGTCGTGGGCGCACCGGAGCCCCAGGGAGGTGTCGTGCAGCGCGAGGTGGACGCCGACTTCGCCCGGTACGTCCGGGCCCGTCAGCACCAGCTGCTCCGTGCCGCCAACCTGGTCTGCGGCAACGGCCCGCGTGCCGAGGAGGTCCTCGAGCAGGCCCTCGCCACGGCTGCGGGGCGCTGGCACCGGATGCGGGACGAGCCGGACCTCGCCGTCCGCCGGCTCCTCTACCGCGACGCAGTCTCCTCCCGGGGTGGTCGCGTCGACGCCCACGGGGTGCTGGCCGCGCTGACGCCCGGGCACCGGGCGCTGCTGGTCCTGCGGTACTTCGAGGAGCGCAGCGAGCCGCAGGTGGCGGAGGTGCTCGGGGGCACGGTCCCTGAGGTGGCGCGCGAGACCTCGGCGGCGGTCACCCGGCTGCACGAGCTGTACCCGGCCCACGACGTGACCGAGCTGCTGGACGACGCGAGCGGCGGTGTGGACGAGGTCGACCTGGCCCAGCGCGCCTGGGACGCAGCGCTCGCCGGCCGTCGACTGCGGCGACGACGGGTCGCCTCCACGGTCGCGGGTCTCGCAGCGGTGGGGGTGGTGGTGGCGGTCGCCCAGGGTGCGGGACGTGTCGGGCCCGTGCCTGCTCCGTCACCCACCACGACGACGAGCAAGCCTGCGCTGCAACGTCTTCCGGACGGCACGATGTATGCCGCGATGCCGCTGGAGGGCGAGGAGGATGGCCTGCCCGACTTCGACGCAGGACTGCCGTCGGCCATCGACCCCGAGGGGAGAACGGTGCGCCTGTCGACGCTCTCCTCCCCGCCGGGCTCCGTGGTCGCGGTCTACCTGCGCAGGGCGGGCACGCACTACCGCGCCGTGCTGGTGCCCGCGGACCGCACGCAGGTCCTCGTCGACACCCTCGACCTGCTGCCGACGCGCGACTCCGGCGGCAACGAGGGAGAACCGTTGGGGGCGAAGGCGATCAGCGCCGACGGCCGGTACGTGGTGTTCGCCCAACCCCGTGCGGTCGTGCGGCTCGACCTGCGCACCGGCGCGGTCGACCGGTATGCCGTGCCGGCACCGGACCTGCTCGTGGCCGGCTGGCGCGCCGGGAGCACGGTGGTTGCGCGCACGGCGGGGGAGGCGTGGAGCCTCGACCTGTCCCAGCCGTCACCGACGGCCGCGCGCAGCGCCGTGCCTGTGGCGCTGACGCGAGGCGTCGCCGTACCCGTCACGGAGCTGGCCGGCGAGACCGTCACCGCGGGCCGCTGGGCAGCCAGCGGCGCGTACTTCGACCAGGACGTCACCTCACCGGTGATCGTGCGCGGCAACGGCCCGATCTACCAGGGGCTCGTCGCCGTCGACCAGGACGCGCGCGCCGGGCGGGTGCTGCTGGCACCCGAGTCGCCCGACGGCCGGACCGGACGGGTGAAGGAGTGCTGCACCGTGCTGGCGTGGGCCGACCCGTCGACCGTGCTGTTCCGGTCCAGCGGCTACGACGGGTCGTGGGTCCTGGCCTGGAACGTGGAGACGGGTCGGGTCTACGACGTCACCCGGCTCGACGAGGGCGGCGGCGTCGACTACCCGCACGCCGTCGCCCTCGCCGTCGGCAGCCGGGGCTAGGTGTTGCTCAGGCCAGGGTGGCCGTGTCGATGACGAAGCGGTAGCGGACGTCGGAGGCGAGGACGCGCTGGTAGGCCTCGTTGACCTGGTCCGCCGAGATGACCTCGACCTCGGCGCCGATGCCGTGCAGGATCAGCGTCCCGCCACCGACGAGGGTCCCGAGCCAGAACGGCACTCCTCCATCTCCCGTCACGACGCACGAACCGTCTCCGCCACGCCCGCGGCGACGTACAGGACCGCGAGGCACAGGGCCAGGATGTCGGCCAGCCTTCGCCGGGCCATGGCTTGTTGTCCGAGCCGGGGCGTGGCGCGGCAACAGACCCGGAACCTGAACGGAACCTGACAGACGTCATGGTGATCTCGTGACGCCCGTCGCAGGTTCACGCCTGTCCGGTCCGGCAGGCTCCTGCCATGACCCAGACCCGTACCCTGCGCCGGCCCACCGGGGGAGCCGTCGCCGACACCCTTCCCGCGATCGAGCTCGTGGGGCTCACCAAGAGCTTCGGCGCCGTCCGCGCCGTCCGCGGCATCGACCTGACCATCGCTCCCGGTGAGGTGGTGGCCTTCCTCGGCCCCAACGGCGCCGGCAAGACCACCACCGTCGACATGTTGCTCGGCCTGTCCCGGCCCGACGAGGGGTCCGTCCGAGTCCACGGCCTGGAGCCGGGGCACGCGGTCCGCCGCGGCCTGGTCGCTGCCGTGATGCAGACCGGTGGCCTGCTCAAGGACCTGACCGTCGAGGAGACGCTGCGGCTCACCGCGAGCCTGTTCGCCGACACCCGTCCCGTCGGCGAGGTGCTCGAGCGTGCGGGCATCGCCGACATCGCCGACCGCCGGGTCGGGAAGTGCTCTGGCGGCCAGCAGCAGCGGCTGCGGTTCGCCATGGCCCTGCTGCCCGACCCGGAGCTGCTCGTCCTCGACGAGCCGACGACCGGCATGGACGTGGGGGGCCGGCGCGAGTTCTGGGCAGCGATACGGGAGGACGCGTCCCGTGGCCGCACCGTCGTCTTCGCGACGCACTACCTCGAGGAGGCGGACGCCTACGCCGACCGCGTCGTCCTCGTCAGCCATGGCCGGGTCGTCGCCGACGGGACCGCGGCGCAGGTGAAGTCGCTGGTCTCGGGGCGCACCGTGCGAGCAACCCTCCCCAACGCCGATCAGGCTGTCCTGCAGGCGATCCCGGGAGTAGAGACCGTCGAGGTGCGCGGCGACTCCGTCATCGTGAGCTCGACCGACAGCGACGCCGTGCTGCGCCACCTGCTGACCCGCACGGCAGCGCGTGACCTCGAGGTCACAGCTCGCGGCCTCGAGGACGCCTTCATCTCGCTGACCTCCGAAGGAGCACAGTCATGACCACCGCCGACCTGGCCGCCAATGAGCGGTCCGTCCCACGCTTCGGGAGCTTCAACTCCACGCTGGTGCGCCTCGAGCTGCGCCGCATGCTCCGCAACCGCCGCACCGTCATCTTCTCCGTCGTCATGCCGGTGCTGTTCTTCCTGCTGTTCGGCACGGGCAAGTCCTACTCGGACGAGAGCGCCGGCCACGGCAACGTCGCCGCCTTCATCATGGTCAGCATGGCGCTCTACGGGGCGATGCTGTCGACGACCGGCGGCGGGGCGATGGTCGCGGTCGAACGCAGCCAGGGCTGGAGCCGCCAGCTGCGCCTCACGCCGCTGAGCTCCACGGCATACATCTCGGTGAAGGTGCTCGTCGCCATGCTGCTCGGGGCCCTGTCGGTGGTCGTGACCTATGCCGCCGGCGCCCTCACCGGGGCGCACATGGACACGTCGGTGTGGCTCGTCACGGGGGTCGCCGTGTGGGTCGGGTCGCTCGTCTTCGCAGCGTTCGGCGTCTTCATGGGCTACCTGCTGCCGAGCGAGAACGTGATGCAGATCCTCGGTCCCGGCCTCGCCCTGTTCGCCTTCCTCGGTGGGCTCTTCCTGCCGTTGGAGGAGATGAGCCCGACGTTCCGGACGATCGCCCACTTCACGCCGATGTACGGCCTCAACGAGGTGGTGCACGCACCCCTGACCGGCGACGCACCGGGCTGGGCCGCCGTGGTGAACGTCCTCGTCTGGTTGGCCGTGTTCGTCGGGGGCGCGGTATGGCGCTTCGGCCGGGACACCGCCCGCGTCTGAGCCTCCGTCCCGCCACGGCCCCGGGGGATCATCGTCTCCTCGCCCCGCCGCCTCGGCCAGGCAGCACGACGAGTCGCTCGGGAGGTGCCGCCGGCGCCGAGGTGTTTGGATCGGGGTATGAGGATCTTCTTCACCGGAGGCAGCGGCAAGGCCGGCAAGCACGTGGCGCCATACCTGGCCGGACAGGGCCACCACGTCACCAACGCCGACCTCGTCCCCCTCGGGCACCCCGGCATCACCGACCTCAGGGTCGACCTCACCGACACCGGCGAGGTGTACTCGGCCCTCGCCGGGCTGGCGACCTTCGAGGAGCTGGAGCTCCCTGAGAAGCCCGCGTACGACGCGGTGGTGCACTTCGCGGCGGTGCCGGCGATCCTGCTCACCTCCGACGCGCGGACGTACGCCACCAACGTCCTGAGCACCTACAACGTGCTCGAGGCTGCGACCCGGCTCGGCGTGCGCAAGGTGGTCTTCGCGTCCTCGGAGACGACCTACGGGATCTGCTTCGCCCAGGGCGAGCGACGACCGCTCTACGTGCCGGTGGACGAGGAGCACCCCACGGTGCCGGAGGACTCGTACGCGATGTCGAAGGTGGCAAACGAGGTGACCGCCCGGTCGTTCCAGGCGCGCACCGGTGCCGACGTCTACGGCCTGCGAATCAACAACGTCATCGAGCCGCACGAGTACGCCGAGAAGTTCCCTGACTTCCTCGCGGACCCGGCCCTGCGGCGACGAAATGTGTTCGCCTACATCGACACCCGTGACCTTGGCCAGATGGTGCAGCGCTGCCTGGAGGTCGACGGACTCGGCTACGAGGTGTTCAACGTCGCCAACGCCGACCTGTCGGTGGCGGCCACGTCGCAGGAGGTCGTGGACCGGTTCTACGACGGCGTCGACGTGCGTCGCGAGATGGAGCCCGACGAGACGTTCTACTCCATCGACAAGGCTCGCCGGCTGCTCGGGTACGAGCCCCAGCACTCGTGGCGCGACGTGCTCACGGACTCCGGGGACCGTCGACTGGAGGGGTGAGGCTGAGCGCGCGCGCCCGCCGCTGAGGCGGGGCGCTGCGCGCCGACGTCAGCGGGGAGGGCAGGAGCGCTCCGATGGTGAGCCCCGCCAGGCCGGCGAGGTACTCGTTGACCTGTTGGCCCCGCACCGACAGGTAGATGACTGCTCCCAGGGTCGAGAGGGCTGACACGATGACGGCCAGGCTCGAGACCCGGGCTGTGAACTCGTCACGCATGACGACCTCCAACCTGGGGTGGGCGGGTTGCCCAACCTCTTGTCGTCAAGGAGGTGGCGTGGTGGGCTGCTGATACCCGGAACGGGTGCTGGTCGCTGGGAGGAGGCGCGGTGCAGGAGGCGTTGGACCTGGCGTTCCCGTTCCACGGACGGTGGCTGGTGCAGAACAGTCCTGCCGACCGCGTGCCCAGCCACGGCACCACGGCGTTCGCCAGCTCGTTCGCCATCGACTTCGTGCCCGTGGACGCCGGGGGAAGGTCTGCCCCCGTACGGTTCCGTACGCTCGTGGTTACCGAGCCGCCGCAACGCTTTCCAGGCTTCGGCCGGGAGGTTCTGGCCCCGGTCGAGGGACTGGTCGTCGCGGCGGACGACGGTCAGGAGGACCATGCGGCACACCGCGGGCTCCCCTCTGTCACCTATGCCCTCACCCAGGGACGGCGAGCGGCGGCAGGCTGGGCCGCCCTCGCGGGCAACCACGTCCTCGTCCAGACGCGTCCCGGCGCCGTCGTCGCCCTGTGCCACCTGCGGCAGGGCAGCGTCGACGTCCGGGTGGGGGAGCTGGTGCGGGTCGGGCAGGAGGTGGGTCGGTGCGGCAACTCCGGCAACAGCACCGAGCCACACCTGCACGTCCAGGCCCTCGACCGCGTCGACGTGGAGCAGGCCCGACCGGTCCGCGTCACCTTCCTGGGCTCCCTTCCGCGCACGGGAGAGGTGGTCGGGGCGTAGGCCGGCCGCCGGGCGGTCCTGCGACGGTGCCGGGTCCGGCTACGAAGACGTGCGGAGGTGGCGCCAGAGCCGCCACGAGGACCACGTCACCAGGACGGCCCACACGACCGTGGACGCGCCCGACTCGTCGTCGCCTCCTGGCTGGGATCTCCAGAAGTGCTGCGGTGGGTGGATGAGCGTGTGGCGGATGCCGACGGCAAGGTAGGCGAGCCCGCGACCCATCCCCAGCGAGCCGTGACCACGGACCCGATGAGCACCACCGACGCGAGCGCGACCCAGTACCGCAGGCCCCTCGGACGGGCGGGCGTCCACCGCGCCGCGTCGTCGATCTGACGAGGACCCCGCACTCGCGCCAGCTTCACGGAGCGGACCGTACAGCACGGAGGCTGGGGCGGGTCAGCCGTCGACGAGCCCTCGGGCCAGCTGGGCAGCGCCGACCGTCACCACGCCCACGCACACCAGGTACGCCGCGAGGTGCCCGGGGGAGAGGGGCAGCCGCTCGTGCAGCAGGGAGGCGCCGAGCAGCACGGCGACGACGGGAGCGGTGGCTTCGTTGGCCGGGAAGCTCGCGGCCAGTGGTCCCACCTGGAAGGAGACCTGCGTCAGCACGAGTGCGGAGGCGCCCACCAGGAGAAGGCACCCGAGCGGCACCCACCCCTCGGGGTGCACGAGGGTGGACGGACCGGAGCCCTGCCAGAGGGTTGCCACCGAGTCCAGCAGCACCCCGACGAGACCGAACCAGGCCCCGGCCAGCGCACCGTAGGCCGCGGCCCGGACCTGCGGGGACGAAGCCCTGACGGCGAGGACCACGACGGTCCCGACAGCGGCCGCACACGCCACGGACCAGGCTGCTGCGGCCGCCGAGAGCGGGGACGCCCGGCCGGGGTCGCCGACCAGGGCGAAGAAGACGGCGAGGGAGCCCAGGATGCCGACGCAGGCCGCATAGTCACGCAGGCCGGGGACAGGTCCGCCGAGCCGGTGCCCCACGGGTAGCGCCACGGGAACCGCGAGGACGAGGAGCGGCTGGACGAGCAGCACAGGGCCGGTCGCGAGGGCGACGACCTGCAGGGCCAGTCCGACGGTGTCGCCGCCCGCGGCGGCCAGCCACCGCGGGTCGCGCAGGAGGGCGACGACGCCGCGGGCGTCGGCGCGGCCGGTCCCGCGGTGCGCCACCCGGTGCTGGACGGCCGTGGCCGTGCCGTACGCCACCGCGGACAGCACGGCACAGGGCACTGCGACGGCCAAGGACACCTCGCGACCGTATCCCTCGGACGAGGTCGAGGGCTGAAGGCGGGGGTGTGCTGGCTTCGCAGAGGCCTGGGTGCGGGCTCGCGCTACGGCACGTCAGCGCGAGGGACGGCACGTCAGCGGGCCGGCCGAGAGCCACTGCCGCGGTGCGCAACCTCCATCCGGATCCCGGTCACACCGAGCGCCAGCAGCAGCACGGACGGCAGCAGCAGCGGTGAGCGCCATGGCGCGATCTCGCCATAGCTGGTCGTCGCGACGACCAGCCCGACGGTCGTGGCCGTCCCGGCGACGAGCTCGATCGTGCTGAGGACCAGCAGAGGACCTGCGCGGCCTGCTCGCGGCCGTGCCACCACGCGCAGTGCCGCTGCGGTGAAGGCAGCGGCTGCCAGCGCGAGCACGATCCCGGGGACCAGGAAGGCGCCTCCCAGCTCGGCGCGCGGCCCTCGTGCGGTGATGATCATCGAGCCTGCGAACACCAGTGCCGCGGCGCCGACCACCAGGTGGCCGTAACCCATCCCGAGATGACTGGTGTCCCGCCCACGCTGTCCTGGTCCCACGAGCCAAGGGAACCATCGATCAGTGGCAGCACACCTGAGCACCAACACCTAGCTCTGACCAGACGGAAGGCTGACGAGGCAACCCGAATGGCTGCGGCTACGCGACCGCCCTGCGGGAGAACGTGAGGTGCGTGACGCCGTTGGGGGAGGAGACCGTCTCGACGTCGAACGCCTCCTCGACGGCCTCGAGCCCGTCCCACAGGCGCACGCCGCGGCCGAGCACGATGGGCACCTGGACGAGGTGCATGTGGTCGACGAGGCCAGCCAGGAGGAACTCGCGCACGACCGTGGCACCCCCGCCGATGCGGACGTCCAGCCCTCCGGCTGCCTCCCGGGCGACCTCGAGCGCCTCCGCCGGTGTCGCGTCGAGGAAGTGGAAGGTGGTGCCGCCCTCCATCTCCATCGGGGGCCGCGGGTGGTGGGTCAGGACGAAGGTCGGTGTGTGGAAGGGCGGGTTCGGACCCCACCAGCCCTTCCAGTCCGGGTCGTCCCCCCAGCCGGGCGGGCCGAACTTGTTGGCGCCCATGATCTCGGCCCCCATGCCGTGGTCGAAGCGTCGGGCGAAGGCGTTGTCGACACCGTCGCTCCCGCTGGGATCCCAGTACTGCGTGGCGAACATCCAGGTGTGCAGCCGCTGGCCGGCATGGCCGAACGGGGTCTCGAGCGTCTGTGGCTCGCCCGTGGCGAAGCCGTCGAGCGAGATGGCGAAGTTGTGGATCCGTGTGCGTGACATCGGCGCTCTCCTCGGTCGACAGTCGGGCGGGCTGGTCCTGCGAGGACTGACCCGACCGACCGAACATACTCATCGGCCGGGGTGGGGGGCCGAGTTCGCCTCTTCCGTCGTGGCCGACTTCGGGGAGACTGTCTTCCATGACCGCTGACGAGGTGGACGCCTACCTGGCACAGCTGGAGGAGCCGAAGAAGAGCACCCTCGAGGCGCTGCGCCGGTCGATCCTCGAGGTCGTGCCGGACGCGCAGGAGTGCATCTCCTACGGCATGCCGGCGTTCCGGGTCGGCGGGAAGGTGGTCGCCGGGTTCGCGGCGTTCACGAACCACCTGGCCTACCTGCCCCACAGCGGCACCGTGCTGGCGGACCTGGGTGACGCCCTCGAGGACTACGAGCACACGAGCGGCTCCCTGCACTTCCCGGTCGACCAGCCCCTGCCCGACGAGCTGGTGCGCAGGCTCGTCGAGGCCAAGCTCGCTCGTCTGGGCTAGCGCCGGGCCTGCGAAGAAATGTCGTGGTGGCTGTCAGCCCCCTTCCCTAGGGTGGGCGCATGCCTTCGGTGAAGCAGGTCCAGATCACCTTCGACTGCGCCCAGCCCGAGCGGGTGGCCCGCTTCTGGTGCGAGGTACTGGGGTACGTCGTCCCGCCCGCACCGCCCGGGTTCGAGTCGTGGGACGACTTCAACGCGTCGCTGCCGCCAGAGAAGCAGGACTCCGCCTTCGCCTGCGTCGACCCGGACGGAGCGGGTCCACGGCTGTTCTTCCAGCGAGTCCCCGAGGGCAAGGTCGTCAAGAACCGCGTGCACCTCGACGTCCGCGTCGGGACGGGCATGGTGGGCGAGGAGCGCCTCGCCGCGCTGGAGGCCGAGTGCGCTCGCCTTCTGCCGCTGGGCGCGACCAGGCTGCGCCTGCTGGAGGCCGACGAGGAGAACGAGTCGTGCCTGGTCATGCAGGACGTCGAGGGCAACGAGTTCTGCCTCGACTGACCACGAGCCCGGCAGAGGAGGAGCCGTCGTGGCCGTTAGCACGGGCGCCGACGAGTGGCAGGCCGACGGCCTCGACCTGGCCGGTTACCTGCACCGTCTCCAGCTGCCGGCGCTGGCTCCCAGCCGGGGAGCGCTCGCCGAGCTGCACGAGCGGCACGTCCGCACCTTCACGTTCGACAACATCGACGTGTTCCTCGGCCAGCACCCCGGCGTCTCCCTCGACCGGGTGCAGGAGAAGTTCGTCGGCCGGG
This sequence comes from Pedococcus sp. 2YAF34, assembly GCF_052114585.1. NCBI lineage: Bacteria > Bacillati > Actinomycetota > Actinomycetes > Micrococcales > Intrasporangiaceae > Pedococcus > Pedococcus sp. 2YAF34. The sequence goes on along the minus strand of NZ_JBFRFA010000001.1, from coordinate 133,489 downwards.
GCCGTGGCGGCTACTGCTTCGAGCACAGCACGATCTTCGCCGCCGCCCTGCAACGCCTCGGCTACGACGTCAGGCGCCACCTGGGACGGGTTGGCGACCCGACGACCGGCAGGCAGCAGGGCCGCACGCACATGGTCGTCGAAGTCGTCCTCGACGGGGAGCGGCTGCTCTGCGACCCGGGCTTCGGCATGAGCCTGCGCCGCCCGATACCGATGGTCGACGGGTCCGAGGACGACTACCTGCCGGGCTGGCGCTACCGCATGCGCCACACCCGAGGTGGCTGGGCCCTGGACCGGCACCGCGACGGGGGCTGGGAGGTGACCCACACGACCGACGAGCTCGAGGTGCGGCCTGTCGACGTGGTCATGGGCCACCACTTCACGAGCACGTTCCCCGGGTCCCACTTCACGCAGGGACTCATCCTCACCAAGCACCTGCCCGGCAGCCACGTCGCGGTGACCGAGGAGACCCTGACCATCCGCACTCCCGGGCAGCCGACCGAGCACCGACCCCTGCGCCCCGGAGAGCACGACGAGTGGCTCACCGCGCTGGGCGTGCCGCTGACGGCCGACGAGCGCAGCCGCCTCCTGGACAAGCTGAAGGATCCCTGACAGACGTCACGGCCAGGTCGTGACGCGCATCGCGGGTCCCACCGGGTGGCCGGCGGCACGGTGGGGTCATGACCACGCGAGGATCGCTATGGCGCCCCGGCCGATGCTCCGTTCGCGCCTGATCGCCGCACTCGCCGCCGCGACGGAGGTCGACTCTGCGAGGCTTGGGGCTGTGAGCACGCACCCCGAGCCCCGGCCTGCCGAGGAGTTCGCCGAGCCGCGTCCCCGACTGCTCACCGGCGACGAGGATCAGCCGCTCAGCGGGCGCCTGCTCGGCGTGTTCTTCGCCGGCATCTGGCTCGTGTTCCTCTCCGACGCCTTCTCCGCGGCGTGGAGCGACCGGACCGAGCTGCGCGGGGACACGGCGCTGACGGTGCTCGTCGCGTTCGTCGTCCTCTACCTCGCCCACTTCCTGCACCTGCGGCGGGCCGTATGGGGGGCGCTGGGCACTCCGCCGCGCACCTGGTACGTCTCCCGGGTCGGGCTGTTGTCCTGGGTGGGCCTGGCGGTGCTGGCCGCCCTGTCGACCGTCACGGTGGGACAGGAGGGCGCCAGCACCTGGGTCTTCCTCGCGGTCTCGGGGCTGTGGACGTTCCGGCTGCGGCTGGGCCTGGTCCTCGGCCTGGTCCTGGTGGTCCTCTACGAGTTCCTCACCTTCCACGTCGACACCTGGACCCACGACGCGAGCATCAGCATGTCCATGGTCCTCGCCATGGCTGCCGTCACCGGGGCCATGGTGGCGGCGCAGCGCCAGCGCGCCCTCGCCGAGGCGCGCCAGGAGAACGCGCAGCTGGCCATCCAGGAGGAGCGCAACCGGATGGCCCGCGACGTCCACGACATCCTCGGCCACAGCCTGACCGTCATCACGGTCAAGGCCGAGCTCGCCGCCCGACTCCTCGAGGTCAGCCCCGAGCGGGCCCGCGCCGAGGTCGCCGACCTCGAGCGGCTCGCGCGCGACGCCCTGGCAGACGTCCGCCAGGCGGTGGTCGGGTTCCGCGAGATGTCCCTGCCGGCCGAGCTCGCCCGCGCGCGGGCAGCCCTCGCCACGGCCGGGATCGAGGCCGACCTCCCCACCGCCGTCGACGCCGTACCCACCCGGCTGCGCGAGGTATGTGCCTGGACCCTGCGCGAGGGCGTCACCAACGTGATCCGGCACAGCGGAGCCACCACCTGCAGCGTCACCCTCGACGAAACCGGAATCTGCGTGCGCGACGACGGCACCGGGCCCGTGCCCGGCACACCGGGCACGGGCCTGCTCGGCCTCACCGAGCGCGCCGAAGCGGCGGGGGCGCACCTGCGGACACGGGGGTTGGTGCCGCACGGGTTCGAGCTCGCCGTGCGCACGGCGGCCCGACCCCTTGGCGGCGGAGTCGACCCCGGTGAGAAGGTGGACGCGTGACGATCAGGTTGCTCCTCGCCGACGACCAGGCCCTGGTGCGCGGCGCCCTCGCGACGCTGCTCGGGCTCGAGCCCGACATGGAGGTCGTGTCCGAGGTGGGCCGCGGCGACGAGGTGGTCGAGGCTGCCCGTCGCACCTCACCGGACGTCGCCCTCGTCGACGTGGAGATGCCCGGCCTCGACGGGATCGCCGCCACCGCCGCGCTGCACGAGGCGCTGCCGGGGGTACGGGTGCTCATCGTGACGACGTTCGGCCGCCCGGGGTTCCTGCGGCGCGCCCTGCAGGCCGGCGCGAGCGGGTTCGTCGTCAAGGACACCCCGGCGCGCCAGCTCGCGGAGGCGGTACGCCGCGTCGCCGCAGGGCTGCGCGTGGTCGACCCCGCGCTCGCGGCCGACTCGCTCTCCGGCGGGGAGTCGCCGCTCACCGCCCGGGAGACCGAGGTGCTGCTCGCCGCCCGGGGGGGTGGTTCGGTCGCGGACATCGCCCGGCACGTCAGCCTCTCCGAGGGCACCGTGCGCAACCACCTGTCATCTGCGATCGGCAAGACCATGGCGCGCAACCGGGCTGACGCCGTCCGCATCGCCGACGAGTTCGGCTGGCTCTAGGAACCGCTGCGCACCTCGATGCGCAACCACGTGAACGCACCGAGGTCCTCGACCGTCAGCGACCGCGGACCCTCCAGGTCGTCGGCCAGGAACCTCACCGAGGTCCCCGACCTCTCGCCCGGCGTGACCGGCCGCTCGCCCGGCGTGACCGGCAGCAGCTCGTCGTCGGGGAGGCCGTGGCGGTAGGTCTGCGACCACGCGCCGTCGACCCGGTGGTTCTCGTGCACGAGCACCGAGCTGAGGGCGGCCACCGTCGACATCCCCCGCCTGGGTAGGCCGTCGGGCAGGCGAGGCCCGTCGACGGCGTCGAAGAACCTGACGTCCCGCGTCGCCATCACCGGCTTGCGGACGACGCGACCCTCAGCGTCCACCCGGGTGTCGGTGCCACGCCCGTCGTCGGCCACGGTGACCGAGCCGTCGCCGTGCTCCGTGACCACCGCACGGCCCACGCGACCCAGCGCCTGCGCCTCGTCGTCGGCGTACGCGAGCACCTCGAGGAGCAGGTGCCTTCGGCCGCCGACCTCCCACGCCTGCCCACCGACCTGCCCTGTCCGCGCACCGCGACGCACATCGGCGAGGTGCTCGACGTCGAGGTCGCAGGCCCAGTCGTGGGTGGTCACGGTCCACGTCGATCGCTCGCTCACGACCTCGACCCTAGGCCCCCGGCGCCGCCTCCTCTGCACCCGCGACGGACCGGCCCGACGGCGTCCCGAACCACGTCGTGAGCGCCTGCACCAGCCCGGCACCCGTCCCGTCGCCGACCCACGCCACGTGCCCGTCAGGCCGCACCAGCACCGCGGGGGGCGCCTCGACCGCACCGACCACCGGCAGCTCCCATGGCCCGGTGTACGACGCGTCGACGAGCTGTACCCGGTCGGCCCAGCAGCCCACGTCCAGGGCTCCGGGCCGTCCGAGGTTGACCAGCACCGGACGCGCCGAGTGCAGCAGCGGGTAGACGCGCACCACCTCGTCGCCGACCTGCAGGTCGAGGTCGGGCATCCGCCGCCCCAGCAGCGGGTGTCCTTCGCCGAGGTCGTAGCGCACGTCGAGGCCGGAGATGATGCCCACGACGTGGCGCCGCGGCTCGTCCATCGCCACCAGCTCGTCCAGCAGCTCCCGCACCGCCGCGATGCGGGCGTCCTGCCGCTGGAGCGCGCTGACCGACTTGCTGTACTCCAGCGCACGGGCGCCCGCCGGGTGGCGCTCGGCGTGGTAGGTGTCGAGCAGTGTCTCGGGCGAGACGCCGTGCACCACTTGCGCGAGCTTCCAGCCCAGGTTCACCGCGTCCTGGACCCCGAGCCCGATGCCCTGACCGCCGGCGGGGGAGTGGATGTGGGCGGCGTCGCCGGCCACCAGGACCCTGCCCTTGCGGTACGTCGCCGCCTGGCGGGTCGCGTCGGTGAACCTCGAGATCCACGTCGGGTCGTGGACGCCGAAGTCGGTGCCGTAGACCGCCTGCAGGTTGGCGCTGAGGTCGGCCAGCGTGGGTTCGGTCGTGGCGCCCAGCTCTGCCTCGCCAGAGACCACCCGCACGGTGTGCCCGTTCTCCATGAAGCTGAGCCCGTGCACCCCCTGGGCGTCGAGCTTCACGCCCTGCGGCAGCTCCTGGGTGACCTCGACCTCGGCGATGAGCGCACTCTGGGTCGCCTCCCACCCGGGGAACTCGATCCCGGCGGCCTTGCGGACCGCGCTGCGCCCACCGTCGGCGCCGACGACGTACTGCGCCCGCACCACCTCACCGCCGTTCAGCCGCACGTCGACACCGTCATCGCCCTCGACGAGGCCCGTGACCTCGACCCCGCGACGGGTCGGTACGCCCAGCTCCTCGACCCAGCCGGCCAGGATCCGTTCGATGTGGTTCTGCCACAGGCCGAGCGTGTACGGGTGCCGGGTCGGGAAGTCGCTCATGTCGAGCATGAGCCGCCCCGAGTACGGCACGTCGTAGGTCTTGCCCTCGGCCAGGAACCTGTCGGCGATGCCCCGCTGGTCGAGGATCTCGATCGTGCGCGCGTGGAAGCCGCCGGCGCGTGACCCCAGCAGCTCGGCTGTCGGCCGACGCTCGAGCACCACGACGTCGACGCCTGCCAGGGCGAGCTCACCAGCCAGCATCAGGCCCGTCGGACCGCCGCCCACGACCGCCACGTCCACCATGTCCACCACGTTCATCTCCCCCTGCTCGTCACCGCCCGTCGCCGGGCACGGCCGCCCAGTGTGGAGCACCCCGGGGGCCTTGCCGCAAGCCCCCGGTCGCGCTATACCTTGGTAGTGGCGAGGAGCAGTGCTCCTCGCCTTCGTCGTGGGTGGGGTGGCGGCCGAGGCGCCGGCCGCGCGGCGTCGCCCAGGTGCCGGTCAGGCCGTGGCGACCGGGCGGGCAGGGTCGGTGATCCACTCGCTCCACGACCCGACGTAGAGCGCGGCGTCGATGCCCGCCTCGTGCATGGCCAGCAGGGCGTGCGCGGCAGTGACGCCCGAGCCGCAGTAGACGCCCACAGGTGCGCTGGCGGTGCCGATCCCCAACCGGGAGTAGTGCTCCCGCAGCCCAGCCGGCTCGAGGAACCTGCCGTCGGGTCGGGCGTTGTCGGTCGTCGGGGCATTGACCGCGCCGGGGATGTGGCCGGCCACCGGGTCGATCGGCTCGGACAGCCCTGCGAACCGTTCCGCCGCCCTCGCGTCCACCAGGGTCCCCGTGCGGGCGACCTTCGCGGCTGCGTCCGCGTCGAGGACGGGTAGCGATCCCGGCCGTGCGGTGAAAGCGCCTGCGCCTGCCACCGGGACCTCGGCCGTCGTCGGCCCGCCGTCCTCGACCCACGCGGACAGCCCGCCGTCGAGCACCCGCACGTCCTGGAGCCCGACCCAGCGCAGCACCCACCATGCGCGTGCCGCCGCGAAGGACGGCCCCTGGTCGTACACGACCACCCGGCTGTCCTGGTCGACCCCGGCACGCCGCAGCGCCGCCGCGACGACCTGGGGATCGGGCAGCGGGTGCCTACCACGGGGTCCTGGCGGGCCGGCGAGCTCGGCGTCGAGGTCGACGTACGCGGCCCCGGGCAGGTGCTCCGCGGCATACCGCTCACGGCCGCTCGGCCCCTGCGCGCCGGTGAGGACCCACTGCACGTCGATGACGACGGGCGGGGAGGGCTGGGCGAGCTCGGCTCGCAGGTCGGCGGCATCGACGAGGGCGCTCATTCGGCCAGTCAAGCAGCAGATGGGACACTGGTGCCGCCATGACCGCCACCACCGCACCCCAGACCCACGCGCCGCGCCCCGGCACCGCGACGCCCGGCACCGCCGTGCTGCCGCCGCTGCAGATCGGGCGCCACACCATCGGGTCGCCCGTCGTGCTCGCGCCGATGGCCGGCATCACCAACCGGGCGTTCCGCAAGCTGTGCCGCGAGTACGGCGAGAACGGGCTGGAAGCGGGTGGCGCGAGTGGCGCCACGTCGCTCTACGTCAGCGAGATGATCACCTCCCGCGCGCTGGTCGAGCGCACCCCGGAGTCGATGAGGCTGATCGAGCACGACCCGGAGGAGTCGCCCCGGTCGATCCAGCTCTACGGCGTCGACCCCGCGACGGTCGGGGCGGCGGTGCGGATGCTCGTCACCGAGGACCGGGCCGACCACATCGACCTCAACTTCGGCTGCCCGGTCCCGAAGGTCACCCGCAAGGGTGGCGGCGCGGCGCTGCCGTGGAAGAAGGATCTCTTCGAGGCCATCGTGACCACCGCGGTGCGGGAGGCGAGCCCGTACGACGTGCCGGTCACCGTGAAGATGCGCAAGGGCATCGACGACGACCACCTGACCTACCTCGAGGCCGGCCTCACCGCCGAACGCGCAGGCGTGGCCGCCGTTGCGCTGCATGGCCGTACGGCGTCGCAGGCCTACTCGGGGCAGGCCGACTGGAGCGCCATCGCCCGGCTCAAGGAGACGGTGCGGACCGTCCCGGTCCTCGGCAACGGCGACATCTGGTCGGCCGAGGACGCGGTGCGCATGGTGCACGAGACGGGGTGCGACGGCGTCGTCGTCGGCCGCGGGTGCCTGGGGCGGCCCTGGCTGTTCACCGACCTCGCCGCGGCGTTCGCCGGCACCACGGCGCGGGCGCAGCCCACGCTGGGGGAGGTGACGGCCACGATGCGCCGTCACACCGAGTACCTCGTCGACTTCTACGGTGACGAGTACAAGGCCTGCCGCGACATCCGCAAGCACATCGCCTGGTACCTCAAGGGATTCCCCGCCGGCTCGACGGTGCGGCACTCGCTGGCGCTGGTCGACTCGCTGGAGGCGCTCGACGCGCTGATCGCCACCATGGAGGCCGACGCCCCCTGGCCGGGAGAGGCCGCCGAGGGGCAGCGGGGGCGGGCCGGTTCACCCCGACACGTCGCGCTGCCCGACGGCTGGCTGAGCTCCCGGACCCTGGACGACGCGTCACGCGAGGCGGTCGCGCAGGCCGAGCTGTCCGTCTCCGGGGGCTGACCGGGCAGGGGGGAGCCCGCTGTCCCTCGACCGGCCTGGGACATACCCCTCGTCGAGGGACGAACTCCTCGTCATGGACACGCTTTTCGGCTCATCCCCTCCACGGGCCAGGTCCCTACGGTGAGCGATGAGCCATCCGTACTTGGCTCATCCCGATGGAGGAGAGCACAGATGCGACGATCCCGCACGGTCGCCATCACCGGAGCGGTGGCCCTGGCCACGTCGGCTCTGGCTGGGACGACAGCAGCCGCGGCCACACACACCGCGACGACGCAGGTCGGTGCAGCCGCCAGCACCCGCTACGTCGTCCTCGCCGACCGCGCAGCCGACGCGGACACCCTGGCCGAAGCGCTGCGTGGCGCGGGTGGCCAGGTCAGCTCGGTCAACCGGGCCATCGGCATGGTCGCCGTGGAGTCGACCTCGAGCGTGTTCCTCGCCCGCGCCCGTGCCCTGCCCGGCGTCCAGGTCGCCGGTCGCGACGGTGTCGTCGGCAGGTCGCCCGACGCGGCCAAGGTGAAGGTCGCCGTCCTCAAGGAGCACCACTCGTCCCTGCGCACCTCGGCGGGGGCGAGCGCCGCAGGAGCGCGGAGTGCGCAGTCGGCGGCTGCCACCAAGGGGCCCTCGGACCCACTGGACAGCCTGCTGTGGGGCATGGACATGATCAAGGCCCCCGCCGCCCACGCGAAGCAGCTGGGAGACAAGCGGGTGCGGGTCGGCGTCATGGACACCGGGGTCGACGGCACCCACCCTGACCTCGCCGCCAACTTCGACCGGACGCTGTCCCGCAACTTCACCAAGGACATGCCCGTCATCGACGGTCCCTGCGAGGTCGCGTCCTGTGTCGACCCCGCCGACGTCGACGACGACGGCCACGGCACCCACGTCGCCGGCACGATGGCGGCAGCCATGAACGGCATGGGCGTGTCGGGCGTCGCACCGGACGTGGGCATCGTCAACGTCCGCGCCGGCCAGGACAGCGGCTACTTCTTCCTCGCTCCCACGGCCAACGCGCTGACCTACTCGGGCGACGTCGGCATCGACGTGGTGAACATGTCCTTCTACGTCGACCCCTGGCTCTACAACTGTCGGGGCGGTGCCCCGGAGGACACACCGGAGCAGGCGGCCGAGCAGGACCTCATCATCGAGACGATGACCCGGGCGCTGAACTACGCCCACCGCAAGGGCGTCACCCTCGTGGCTGCGCTGGGCAACGACCACGACGACGTCTCCCACCCGCGCACCGACGTCTCGAGCCCGGACTTCCCGGTGGGCACGGAGCACTCGCGCACGATCGACGACGCGAGCTGCCTCGACCTCCCGGTCGAAGGTCCCCACGTCATCGGCGTCTCCGCCCTGGGGCCGTCGGCGCGCAAGGCCGACTACTCCAACCACGCCGGCAACCTGCGCTCGGGTGAGCTCGAGGTGTCGGCTCCCGGCGGCTGGTACCGCGACGGTCTCGGCACGGACTCGTACCTCACCAACGAGAACCTCATCCTGTCGACGGCCCCGCGCAACGTGATGGTCGCCGAGGGACAGGTCGACGCCAACGGCGACGTCACACCGCTGGGGGAGTCGCTGGGCACCATGAAGGCCTGCACGAGCCGTCCCGCCCCGGGCGCGAGCGCCTGCGGCTACTACCAGTACCTCCAGGGCACGTCGATGGCCTCACCGCACGCCGCAGGAGTTGCGGCCCTCGCGGTCTCGGCGCACGGAAAGGTCATGGGCGGCAGCGGGTTCGGGCTCGCGCCCGACCGTGTGCGCCGGCTCCTCATGGACACTGCGACCAACCACGCCTGTCCCACCCCCGCGCTCCAGTCGTACGTCGACGTGGGCCGGACGGCAGAGTTCGACGCCCTGTGCGTCGGGAGCCGTGCCTTCAACGGCTTCTACGGGGACGGCATCGTCAACGCCCTGGGCGTCGTGAGGTAGCGACAGGGGCGGTGGAGGCTCGCCACCGGGCGAGCGTCCACCGCCTCGTCGTGCAGCGGTCCCTGCGGGCTGTCAGGCCTCCTGCGCCGCCGCTCCGTGGGCCAGCGACTCGAGGAGCTGGCTGTTGAAGGCCGGCAGGTCGTCGGGGTTGCGGCTGGTGATGAGGTTGCCGTCGACGACGACCTCCTTGTCGACCCACTCGGCGCCGGCGTTGCGCAGGTCGGTCTGCAGGCTGGGCCAGCTCGTGACGGTGCGCCCCTTGAGGACGTCGGCCTCGATGAGGGTCCACGGCGCGTGGCAGATGGCCGCCACGGGCTTGCCGCTGGCGACGAAGTCACGGACGAACGCGACGGCGTCGTCGTCGGTGCGCAGGGCGTCGGGGTTCGCCACACCGCCGGGCAGCACGAGGGCGTCGTAGTCGTCGACCGAGGCTGACGACACGGTCTTGTCGACCGGCCGCGTCTCGGCCTTGTCGAGGTGGTCGAAGGTCTGCACCTCGCCGGACTCCGGGGAGAGCAGGACGGGCTGGGCACCGGCGTCCGTGACGGCCTGCCACGGGTCGGTCAGCTCGACGCGCTCGATGCCCTCGGAGGCGACGAGGAAGGCGATGGTCTTTCCACTCAGATGGCTCATGTCTCCACCCTGCGGTGAGTGGCTGCGCGCCGCAATCGGAGCAGCCGTCCCGGGCTCCTTGTCGGTGGGCCGTGGCACGCTGTGCCCATGATCGGGACACCCGGTGGGACCCCGGAGCGGCCGGCGACCTTCTTCTCGGGGCCACAGGAGTTCTGGGCGTGGCTGGAGGCCAACCACGACTCGGCGACGGAGCTGTGGATGGGCCTGTACAAGAAGCACGTGCCCGAGCGCGGCCTGACCTGGGAGGCCGCCGTCGTCGAGGCCCTGTGCTGGGGGTGGATCGACTCGGTCGCCCAGCGCGTCGACGAGCACTCCGTGCGCCAGCGGTGGACGCCGCGCAAGGCCTCGAGCAACTGGAGCACGGTCAACATCACCACCGTCGAGCGCCTCCTCGTCGAAGGGCGCATGCAGCCGCCGGGGTTGGCTGCCTACGAGCGCCGCAGCCCAGAGCGGTCGGGGGTCTACGCCTACGAGAACCGCGAGCGTGAGCTGCCCGCGGCGTACGCAGAGCAGCTCGCCGCCGACCCGCGCGCGGCCGCGTTCTGGGAGGTGGCCACCCCGTCCTACCGCAAGCTCGCCGTCAACTGGGTGCTCACGGCCAAGCAGGAGGCCACGCGGCACAAGCGGATGACCCAGCTCGTCGACGACAGCTCGCACGGCCGGCTCATCCCGTCGCAGCGCTACGGCGAGCAGCCCCGGTGGGTGGAGCGCGCGGCAGCGGCGGCCGAGGCGGCTGCCGCCGCCGGGGGAGCCGGAGCCTAGAGTTCCCCGCGTGGGATACACCGAGGCCGACCGCGAGCGCTGGGTCCGCGAGGACCCGGTGCTCAAGCGCGCCGACCGTGACGACTTCGCCCGGGACCGCGCCCGACTCGTGCACTCGGCCTCCCTACGACGGCTGTCGGCCAAGACGCAGGTGGTCCAGCCCAGCGACGACGACTTCGTCCGCAACCGGCTGACGCACTCCCTCGAGGTGGCCCAGATCGGTCGCGAGTTCGGCGCAGCCCTGGGCTGCAACGCCGACGTCGTCGACACCGCCTGCCTGGCCCACGACCTCGGTCACCCTCCCTTCGGCCACAACGGTGAGCAGGCGCTCGACGCGGTGGCCACGGACATCGGCGGCTTCGAGGGCAACGCCCAGACCCTGAGGCTGCTCACCCGGCTCGAGCCCAAGCGCACCCACGCCGACGGCCGCCCAGCAGGACTCAACCTCACCCGGGCGAGCCTCGACGCGACGACGAAGTACCCCTGGGCCCGAGGAGCGGCGCCGGTTGCGGTCGGGCCCACGGTGAAGTTCGGCGTCTACGCCGACGACCTCCCGGTGTTCGAGTGGTACCGCGCAGGCCGCGAACCGGGCACCCGCTGCATCGAGGCCGACGTCATGGACTGGTCCGACGACGTGGCCTACTCCGTCCACGACGTCGAGGACGCCATCGCCTCCGGGCGCCTCGACGTCCGGCGGCTGCGCGACGCCACCGACGTCGACAGCGTGGTCGCCGTGGCCACGGGGCTCTACGCCGCCGACCTCGGCTCCGACGCCCTCGGCGCCGCCCTCGAACGCGTCCTCGCGAGCGGTGCGGTCCCCGCGACGTACGACGGCGGGCGCAGCGACCGGGCAGCCTTGAAGGACATGACCTCCCGGCTCATCGGCCGCTTCGTCCTCGCCGTCGAGGTGGCCACTCGCGAGCGCCACGGTTCGGGCTCGCTGACCCGCTACGACGCCGACCTCGTCGTCCCCGACGACACCAGGGCGGAGTGCGCCGTGCTCAAGGCGGTGGCAGCCCACTTCGTCATGCACGCCCAGGAGCGCGTGACCGTCATGGCCGGGCAGCGGCAGGTCGTGCGCTCCCTCGTCGAGGCCTACCAGGCCGATCCGCCCGGACGGCTCGACCCCGACCTGCTCGCGGACTGGAAGGCGGCCGCCTCCGACGCCGAGGCGTTGCGCGTCGTGGTCGACCAGGTGGCCTCGCTCAGCGACGTGCGGGCCCTCGCGCTGCACGAGCGCTGGTGCTGAGGCGTCACCGGCGCCGCCGCCCCTGACGCCGGCGACGACGCCGGGAGCGGGACGGACCGCGTCAGGCGGGGGTGAAGGCGCGGGCCTCGCCGATGACGCTGAGCCCCACGATCGTGCCGGTGGAGGGCACCTCGGTGCCGTGGATGCGCGCAGTGACGACCGTGTGGTCGCCCTGCAGGCGCAGTGCCACCAGGGCGTCGTGGCCGAAGTAGGTCGTCGAGAGGACCTCGGCGCAGGGGTGGCCGGGGGCGACGCTGCCGAGCTGGATCTGCTCGGGCCGAAGCAGCACGTCGACCGTGCCGGCCGGGGCGGGCTGGTGCACCTTGAGCCGTCCGAGTGCGGTCGCCACGGACGTGCCCTCGGCGCGTCCACGCAGGAACACCGCGTCACCGAGGAACGCCGCGGCGTGCCGGTCGGCCGGCGTGGCATACACCTCCGTCGGGGCGCCCACCTGGGCGAAGCGGCCCTCGTGCATGATCGCCACCTCGTCGGCGAACGACAGCGCCTCGGACTGGTCATGGGTCACCAGCACCACGGTCACGCCCTCGTGGGCCAGGGCGTCGGCGACGGCCTGGCGCGTCGAGGCACGCAGGCCGGCGTCGAGGGAGGAGAACGGCTCGTCGAGGAGCACCACGCTGGGCCGGCGGGCCAGCGCCCGGGCCAGCGCGACGCGCTGCTGCTGGCCGCCGCTCAGCTGGTCGGGGCGGCGCTTGGCGAGGTCGGGGGTCAGGCCCACCAGCTCGAGCAGCTCGCCGACCCGGGCGCCGGTGCGCCGCGCCGCACGGGGGAGGCCGTAGGACACGTTGGCGCCGACCGACAGGTGGGGGAAGAGGTTGCCCTCCTGCGGCACGTAGCCGATGCCACGACGCTCCGGGGGGACCCAGGTGTCGGGTCCGACGACGGTGCGGTCGTCGAGCTGGACCGTCCCTGCGTCGGGGGTCTGGAACCCGGCCACGACCCGCAGCAGCGTCGTCTTGCCGCAGCCCGAGGGGCCGAGGATGGCCGTGGTCGTCCCGGAGGGCACCACGAGGTCGATGCCGTGCAGGACGGGACGCGGTCCGTAGGACGCGTCGACCCCGGCAACACGCAGGGTGGTCACAGCGCAGGCTCCTCATCGGGTCGTCGCAGCAGCAGGTAGGTGAGCGGGGCGGACACCAGGACCATCGCGGCGGCGTACGGTGCCGCGCCCGCGTAGTCGATGCTCTCACTCGCACTCCAGAACGCGGTGGCCAGTGTCTGGGTGCCGGTCGGCGCGAGCAGCAGGGTGGCGGTGAGCTCGGTCGACACGGCGATGAACACCATGGCGAAGCCGGCCAGCGTGCCCGGCAGCGTCAGGGGGACCAGGACGCGGGTGAAGGCGCGCCACGGGCTGTCGCCGAGGGCGCGGGCGGCGTCGGTCAGCTCCTCGGGCGCGTGGGCCATGGCCGCGCGGATGCTGACCATGGCGCGGGGGATGAACAGGATCGCGTAGGCCGCGACGAGGACGACGCTGGTCTGGTAGACGGCGTTGGCGTACTTGACCGACAGGGTGACCAGGGCGAGCGCGATGACCACACCGGGCAGCGACGAGGCGACGTAGGTGGCGCGCTCGACCAGCACCGACAGCCAGCTGCGGCGGCGGGCGATGAGCCACGCGATGGGGAACGCCGCGACGACGGTGACGACACCCGCGCCGAGACCGAGGCCGAGCGTGCTGCCCAGGGTCCTGGCCACCTGGGCCGGGTCGACCTGCGCGCTGCCGGCAGCCAGCCAGTAGACGAGGCTCCCCAACGGCACGCCCAGCGACAGGGCGGTCAGGGCCGTCATCGCCAGCAGGGACGGGACCGTCCAGCGGCCGAGCCGGGCCGGGAGCGCGCGACGGGCGGCGCCGCGGCCGAACCTCGCGAGCCGGACGGTGCCGCGCAGCAGCGCCTCCACCGTGAGCAGCCCCAGGCAGAGGGCGATGAGCACCAGGGCCAGGACGCTGCCGGCGCTGTTGCTGAACGCGACCTGGAACTGCTCGAGGATCGCGGTCGTGAACGTCGGGAAGCGAAGCATCGCCAGCACGCCGAACTCCGAGAGCAGGTGCAGCGACACCAGCAGCATGCCGCCGAGCATCGCCGGGCGCAGCTGCGGCAGGACGGCACGGAAGAAGGTGCGCCACGGGCCCTGCCCGAGCGAGCGCGAGGAGTCTTCCATGGCCTGGTCGAGCCCGCGCAGCACCGCCGCCACAGGCAGGAAGACGAACGGGAAGTAGGACAGGGTGGTGACCAGCACGGCGCCGCGGAGCCCTTCGAGGTCCGGGCGGACGGTGACCCACGCGTAGCTGTTGACGAAGGCGGGGACCGCCAGCGGCGCGACCATCAGCACCCGCCAGTACTTCGCTCCCGGGAGCGAGGTGCGCTCCACGAGCCAGGCGGTCCCGATACCCAGCACGGTGGTGAGGGCGACGGTGACGACCACGAGCGAGGCGGTGTTGCGCAGCAGCTCGCCGACCCGCGGACGCCACAGCAGCGACCACGCCTGGCCGAGGCCGGTGTCGAACGCGGTCGACACGACCACGAGCAGGGGCAGCACGCACAGCGCCGCCACGGCCAGGCTGGCCGTGACGACTGCGGTGGGCGCGGAGGTGCCGCGCCGGCGACGAGCCACCTAGAGGATGCCCGCGGCGGTCATCAGCTCGATGACCTTGGGGCCGTTCAGGGTGTAGGGGTCGACCTTGGGCGCCTGCAGCGACTCGAGCGGCTCGAGGGCCTTGTCGGACGCGACACCGTTGCCGACGGCGTACTCCTTGGCGTCGCTGGTGGCGAGCATGGTCTGCCCCTCCTTGCCGGTGACGAAGGCGAGGAACTTCTGCGCGTTGGCCGCGTGCTTGCTCGACTTCAGCACCGCACCGCCGGAGATGCTGACGAAGGCACCCGGGTCCTGGTTGCGGAAGTAGAGGAGCTTGGTGTTCTTGCTGCCGGCCTTGGTCAGGGCCTGGTCGCGGTACCAGTAGTAGTGGTACAAGATCCCGACAGGGACCTGGCCGGCGTTGACGGCCTTCATCACGGCGATGTTGTTCTGGTAGATCTTCGCGCCGTCCTTGAGCCCCTTGAGCCAGGCGGCGGTCTTCGGCTCGCCCTGCGTCGCGAGGATGGCGCTGACGATGGCCTGGAAGTCGGCGCCGCCCGCAGCAGCACCCCACTTGCCCGCCCACTTCGGGTCCTGCAGGTCCATGATCGACTTCGGCAGCTCGGCCGCCGAGATCTTGTCGGGGTTGTAGACCAGGACGGTCGAGCGCGCGGCGATGCCGACCCAGTCCTTGGAGGACGGCGCGTAGCCGGAGCCGACCTGGGCGATGGTCGAGGCGTCGACCGGGGCGAGCAGCCCGGCGCGCTGCACCGTGGTCATGGCGGGCGAGTTCTCGGTGAGGAAGACGTCGGCCGGCGACCTGTCGCCCTCCTGCACGATCTGCGATCCCATCGAGGAGTCGCTGCCGTAGCGGATCTGGACCTTGATGCCGCTCTCCTCCTGGAACTTCTTGGCCCAGGCCTCGGTGAGGTTCTCGTGCTGCGCGCTGTAGATCGTGAGCTTGTCCGGGTCGAGGTTCTTGCCGGCCTCGAGGGTCCCGCCGCCGCAGCCGGCGAGGCCGAGGGCGGCAGTCGCCGCCAGGGCGACGAGGACGGTGCGTCGGGGCATCACGGTCGGGAACTCCTGGGGGTCGGCTGCAGGGAAGGGGCGCGCGTCTGGCACCGTGGTCGGTGGTCGCGCGCTGGGCGTCCTCGCCGTTGAGAAGGCAAGGCTTACCTTACTCTCGCCTCCGGCTCAGTCGAAATCGGCATTCCGGACGACGGAACGTCGGGGGGTTCCTCGCTCCGCGCCGCACCGCCCAGGGCCCTGGTGGCGCTCGCGCCACGTACGCCGCGGTGGAGCATCTGGCGCGCCGTCCACCCGAGCAGCAGCGTGCCGCCCACGGGGACCTCCATGCCGATGACGAAGAACCGGTAGAGCAGGACTCCGGCGGCCGCGGAGGCCGGGTCCGCGCCCATCCGCACGAGGTAGGCGGTCATGCCGAGCTCCACGAACCCGGTGGCGCCCGGGGTGACCACCGCGAGGGAGAGCACCCGCTCGACGGCGAACGCCGCGAAGACGACGGAGGCTGCCGGCGGGGTGCCGACCGCTGCGAGGCACAGCCACAGCAGGGCGGCCTGCGCGGCGGCGTACAGCAGCTTGCCCGCCGTGAGGCGTGGCCACGCGTGCCGGACGAGCTCGATGATGGCGCCCCGCATCTCCACGGCGCGGGCCTCCTGGCCTCCCGCCGTGCGGTGCAGACGGACCGGGAGGCGGTCGGCGGCCGCGCCGAGCCGCCGCGCCCCGACGTCGGTGCGGAGCAGGAACGCGGTGAGCGCGGCTGCCGCGAGGAGTGCGGCGACCGACCCGAGGCCGGCGCTGAGGAGCAGGTCGCCCTCACCGCGCCCTTCGAGGCCGAACCACCCGAGGGCCACCGCAGGCACCACGAGCCGCCCGAGGACGTCCCAGATGTTCGTCACCAGGGCCCACCGCACGAACGCGGTCGTGGTGAAGCCCCACCGCCGGCAGGACCACCAGTTGACGGCCGTGCCCAGGGCGCCACCGAGGGGCACGACGTTGGACACGCTGCTGCCGGAGATGTTGAGGAAGAAGGCGCGCCGGTGGCTGAGCCCCGGGAGGGCAGCCACCAGCACGATGGTGTGGACCCACAGCCCCGCCAGCCACACCGCCGCGAGCAGGACGAACCAGGGCAGCGGCACGGAGCCGAGCACCGTGCCGATCTGCGTCCACGTGGCATTGGCGATCCGCGGCAGGCCGAGGGCGAGCAGCACCACAGCCGTCGCGACGGCGGCCAGCGCCTCGACGGCCCGGCGGGCGACACGACGACCCTCCCCGGTCATGACTGCAGTCTGCGGCCGTGCAGGCGTCCTCGGCCGGGCCCAAGGTCCCCCGCCTGCGACGGGACTGTGGGGGAGCGCCACGACGGCATCGGCGGACCACCTAGACTCGGCCGCGACAAGGAGGGCCAGTGGCGGGTCGGATCAAGGCCGAGGACGTCGCGCTCGTCAAGGAGCGGTCGTCGATCGAGGACGTCGTGCGCGAGCACGTGACGCTGCGACCCGCGGGCCCGGGCTCGATGAAGGGGCTGTGCCCCTTCCACGACGAGAAGACGCCCTCCTTCAACATCCGGCCCACCGTCGGCGCCTGGCACTGCTTCGGCTGCGGCGAGGGCGGCGACGTCATCTCGTTCGTGCAGAAGGTCGAGCACCTGACGTTCAGCGAGTCGGTCGAGCGGCTGGCCCAGAAGCTCGGGATGGAGCTGCACTACGAGGAGGGTGGGCGCCCGCGCGACGGAGAGAGCCTCGGCCGGCGCTCGCGCCTGCTGGAGGCCCACCGGGCGGCGCAGGAGTTCTACCACCACGCGCTGCTCAACTCCCCGGAGGCGCGGATCGGGCGCGACTTCCTGCGCGAGCGGGGGTTCGACAGCGAGGCGGCCAAGCGCTTCGGCGTGGGGTTCGCCCCCCGCGGCGGCGAGGAGCTCTCGCGCCACCTGCGGTCCAAGGGCTTCACCGACGACGAGCTGACCATCGGTGGCCTGTCGGGCCGGGGGAGCCGGGGGCTCTACGACCGGTTCCGTGGACGGCTGGTCTGGCCCATCCGCGACATCACCGGCGACACGGTCGGCTTCGGCGCGCGCCGCCTGTTCGACGACGACCGGATCGCCGCGAAGTACCTCAACACCTCCGAGACGCCCATCTACAAGAAGTCCACCGTCCTCTACGGCCTCGACCTGGCGAAGAAGTCGATCGCGGGGGACCGCAAGGCCGTGGTCGTCGAGGGCTACACCGACGTCATGGCCTGCCACCTCGCCGGCATCGAGGGTGCGGTCGCCACCTGTGGCACCGCGTTCGGGGTCGACCACATCAAGGTGCTGCGCCGCATCATGCGCGACGAGGCCGACCTCGCCCCCGCGCGCGTCGTCTTCACGTTCGACGGTGACGCCGCCGGGCAGAAGGCGGCCATGAAGGCGTTCGGCGAGGACCAGCGCTGGGCCTCCCAGTCGTTCGTGGCCGTGGCCGACGGGGGCATGGACCCGTGCGAGCTCCGGATCGCCAAGGGCGACGACGCCGTGCGCCACCTCGTCGACGACGCCGTGCCGATGTTCGAGTTCGCCGTGCGCACCACCATCGCACGGTTCGACCTGTCGACGGCGGAGGGCCGGGTGCAGGGGATGCGCGCGGCGGCGCCGATCGTCAACAGCATCCGCGACAGCTCGATGCGCCCGGAGTACATCCGCACCGTGGCCGGGTGGATCGGCGTCGAGGTGGAGCAGGTCCAGGCGGAGGTCTCCCGCGCGCAGCGCCTCGCCGCCCGCGACGCCAAGGCCGACGGCGACGCCGGGCCCGGTGCCGGTACGGGTGGCGGAGCCGGTCAGGCTCCGGGTCACCCCCAGCGCGGCCAGCGCGCGGACGCCGACATGGTCCCCGAGCCGTCCTTCGAGGAGGCGCGAGCGGCGCTGCCGGCCCCCGACCTGCGGGACCCCGTGGTGTTCGCCGAGCGGCAGCTGCTGCAGACCCTGTTGCAGTACCCCGACAGCTTCGAGCCCGCCGACATCGACAGCCTCGACGCGGAGGCCTTCACCGCGCCGGCCCACCGGGCGGTCTTCGACGGCATCCGCGCCGCGGGTGGCCCCCGTCGTGGGCTGTCGACCCAGGCCTGGGCCGACACCGTGGCCGAGGCCGCCCCGTTGTCCGTACGTGGCCTCGTCTCCGAGCTCGCCGTGGCGCCCCTGCCCACCCGTTTCGACAAGGCGACGGGGCTGCCCGAGCGCCGCTACGTCGACGCGCTCCTCGTGCGCGTCCAGGAGGTCTCCTTGACCCGCAAGATCGGCGACGCCATGTCCGCGATGCGCCGCATGGCCGCCGACCCCCATACCGACCCCGCGCAGGCGCGTGCCCTCAGCGGCGAGCTGCAGGACCTCCAGCGCGAGCTGGCCCGGCTGCGCGACCGGGCGAGCTGATGGGCATCTCGCTGCGCCGCGGCGCCAAGCTCCCCGAGGCGGTCAAGCAGGCCCTCGCGCTCGGTCCGCGCGAGAGGGTGCTGTCCTTCGCCGCCGAGGAGGCCGGTGGCCGGCCGACCGGCACCACCGTGGTCGCCACCACCCACGGCCTGTATGCCGTCGACGCGACGGGGTCGCGCGTCGTCGCCCGGCCGTGGCACGAGGTCGACGCGGGGTCGTGGTCGGCCGAGCTGCACCAGCTGACGGTGACGTGGGTCGACCGCGCCGCACCGGCGCAGTGGGTGCTGGGCGATTCGTCCCTGCTGCCGGAGACGCTGCGCGAGCGGGTGCAGGCCAGCGTGGTGCTGGCCCAGAAGTTCGAGGTGGGTCCGCGCCGCTCCGCCCGGGCCGTGATCCGCCAGGACCTCGCCACCGGGGACCTTGTCGAGCAGGTCGTCCTGGGCAGGAACGTACGGGCCGACGACCCCGAGGTGGCGCTCGCCGCCGACCAGGCGCTGGACTACCTGCGCGAGCAGGTCGGCCTCTCCTGAGCCCGCGCAGCGGTGCCCCCGAGCGCGGCAGGAAGCCGGTTCCGCGACCATCTGGGGAGGTGCCGCCGACCCGCGGGTCCCGTTTTCGGATCAGCCGGGATCGTTTGCTATGGTTGCGCAGCGCCAACGGCGGGGTCCCGCCGAAGCACTTTCCCCTGTAGCTCAATTGGCAGAGCAGCCGACTGTTAATCGGCAGGTTGTTGGTTCGAGTCCAACCGGGGGAGCAACCACGAAGGCCCGGGTCACAGGACCCGGGCCTTCGTCGTGTCCGAGCTCGGACCGTCAGGTGTTGGTGGCGTCGGTGTTGACGACGCCCTCGCCGCCCAGGGTGGACTGCTCGGCCGTCGTGCCGGTCACCGGGCCGCCACCGCCGACCACCGCGCGACCGCGCCGCGACAGCCGGCGCTGGACCCGTGAGGCGACGACGGTCAGGGCGTAGTTGATGACGATGAACAGCAGTGCCGCGACGAGGTAGGCCGGCACGGTGTTGGCGAACGCCGACCCGAGCGTCTTGCTCCAGTTCAGGAGCTCGAGGTAGGTCACCTGGTAACCCAGCGCCGAGTCCTTGAGGATGACGACGAACTGGCCGATCAGGGCCGGCAGCATCGCGGTCAGGGCCTGCGGCAGCTGGATCGAGCGCATCACCTGCGAGCGCGTCAGCCCCAGCGACAGGCCGGCCTCGGACTGGCCCTTGGGCAGGGAGAAGACGCCGGAGCGGACCAGCTCGGCGATGACGGAGCCGTTGTAGAGCGTCAGGCCGGTGACCACGGCGGCCAGCGGGGCGGTCTCCGCGGAGAACAACGTGCCCCGGGCATACAGCCCGAAGTAGGCGAAGATCATCATGAGCAGGACGGGTACGGCGCGGAAGAACTCCACGACGACGCCACAGACCCAGCGCAGCGGGGTGATGGACGACAGGCGCCCGACGCCGAACACGATGCCGAAGACCCCGGCCAGGACGATGGAGATCGCCGCGGCCTTGAACGTCCCGAGCAGGCCGGGCACGAGGTAGTCGCGCCACACCGCCCGGTCGGTGACGAACGGCTTCCACAGGGCGCCCTGGAGCTGGTTGGCGTCCTTCATCTTGAGCACGACCAGGACGAGGACCCCGATGGCCACGACGAGGCCCAGCGCGGCGAGGACGGCGTGGCGGCGACGGGCCCGCGGGCCGGGGGCGTCGAAGAGGACGGAGGCGCTCACCGCTTCACCGCCAGGCGTCGCGACAGGTGGGTGAACAGCAGGCCGAGCGGCAGGGTGAGGATGACGAACCCGATCGCGAAGATGGCGAAGACGGAGAAGGAACCGGTCTCGTTCTCGATGACCTCCTGCATGAGGCCGGCCGCGTCAGTGGTGCCGATGACCGCGGCGACGGTGGTGTTCTTGATGAGGGCGATGAGGACCGAGCCGAGCGGCGCGACCGAGCCGCGGAACGCCTGCGGCAGGATGACGTTGACCATGCTCTGGCCGAACGTCAGGCCCACCGCGCGCGCGGCCTCGGCCTGGCCGGCCGGCACGGTGTTGACGCCGGACCGCAGGGCCTCGCAGACGAACGCCGCGTGGTAGACCGACAGGACCACGATCGCCCAGCGGATGGCGTTCTGCTGCACGTCCTGCGACAGCGGCAGGCCCATGATGTAGGTGACGCCGAGGACGCTGAGGACCATCATCAGCGTGAGCGGGACGTTGCGGAACACGTTGACGTAGCTCGTGCCCAGCAGGCGCAGCACGGCCACGGGGGAGACGCGCATGACGGCGACGACGGTCCCGAGGACCAGCGCGCCGAGGGCCCCGAAGAAGGCCAGCCGGATCGTCAGCCAGAACGCGCCGAGCACGTCGTAGCTGCCCAGGATGTCGCCCATGCAGGGAACCTTCCGTCGCAGGGTGGGGGCAGGGGTGAGGCGGTACGCCGCCCGCTCGCGCTCCACGCGGAGGGGAGCGGGCGGCGTACCCGGCGCTCAGGCCGTCAGGCGCAGGCGTCCTGCTTCGGCGGGTTGGTGGCGCTGTCGACCTTGAACCCGGCGGGGCCGAGGTTCTTGTCGACGGCCTTCTGCCACTCGCCGGAGCTGATCATCTTGGCGATCGCGGTGTTGACCTTCTCGCACATGGCCTTGTCGCCCTTCTTGAGGCCGATGCCGTAGCGCTCCTCGGAGAAGGTCTTGCCGACGACCTTGAGCTTGCCCTTGTACTGGTCCTGCGAGGCGTAGCCCGCGAGGATCGTGTTGTCGGTCGTGAGGGCGTCGACGCCCTTGGAGACCAGCGCCGCGACGCACTCGGAGTAGGTGCCGAACTCCTGCAGCTGCACGCCCGGGTACTTGTCCTTGACCTTCTGGGCCGAGGTCGAGCCCTTGACCGAGCACAGGCGCTTGCCGGTGAGGGTCTCGGGGCCGGTGATGGTGCTCTCGTCGCTGCGGACGAGCAGGTCCTGGCCGGCGATGAAGTAGGGGCCGGCGAAGGACACCTTCTGCTTGCGCTCGTCGGTGATCGAGTAGGTCGCGACGACCATCTTCACCTGGCCGGTGGAGATCAGCGTCTCGCGCTGGGCCGACGGGGCCTGGACCCACGAGATGTCCTTGGCGTCGTGGCCGAGCTCCTTGGCCACGTAGGTCGCGACGTCGACGTCGAAACCGGTGTAGCTGGAGCCCTCCTTGAGGCCGAGACCGGGCTGGTCGAACTTGATGCCGATCTTGAAGTCACCGCCGCCGCCACCGCCACTGTCCTTGGCGCTGTCCCCGCACGCGGTCAGGCTGAGCGCGATCACCGATGCGGCGGCGATCGCACCAAACTGGCGAACCTTCATGTGTTTCCTCCTGGGTGTGGTCGCGACGCCGGTGCGACGCGGTCGAGCAGGTCGAGCGAGGTGCGGCCGTCCAGCGAGCTGGCCGGACCGTTCAGTGGGTGAGGATCTTCCCGAGGAAGTCCTTGGCGCGGTCGGACTTCGGCGCCGTGAAGAACGCCTCGGGCGCCTGCTCCTCGACGATCTGGCCGTCGGCCATGAAGACGACACGGTTGGCAGCCTTGCGGGCGAAGCCCATCTCGTGCGTGACGACGACCATCGTCATGCCCTCCTTGGCCAGCTCGACCATCACGTCGAGGACCTCGTTGATCATCTCGGGGTCCAGGGCCGAGGTGGGCTCGTCGAAGAGCATGACCTTGGGGTCCATGGCGAGGGAGCGCGCGATCGCCACGCGCTGCTGCTGCCCGCCGGAGAGCTGTGCCGGGAACTTCTGCGCCTGGTGGGCCACCCCGACGCGCTCGAGCAGCTCCATGGCGCGCTTCTCGGCCTGTGCCTTCGGCGTCTTGCGCGCCTTGATCGGGCCGAGGGTGACGTTGTCGAGGATCGTCTTGTGGGCGAAGAGGTTGAACGACTGGAACACCATGCCGACGTCGGCGCGCAGCTGCGCGAGCTCCTTGCCCTCCTCGGGCAGCGTCTTGCCGTCGATGGTGATCGAGCCGGTCTCGAAGGTCTCGAGCCGGTTGATGGTGCGGCAGAGCGTGGACTTGCCGGACCCCGAGGGACCGATGACCACGACGACCTCGCCGGCCCCGATCGACAGGTTGATGTCGCGCAGGACGTGCAGGTCGCCGAAGTGCTTGTTGACGTCCTTGAGGACGACGAGTGGCTCCGTCATGTCCGGCAACCTACCGCTACGCGCCCCTCGCGGGACCACCCGCACCGGGACCGTCACGCAACGGCAACCTGCCGAAGTGGTGCTCAGGCGGCGTCGACGCCCCGTCGCGCGAGGGTGGTCGGCAACGGCCTGAAGTCCTCTCGACGGCCCTGCCCGGACAGCGTCCGCCACTGCTGCCAGCCGTCGACGTCGCGGCGCTGCAGCAGGAAGTACCAGGCGTAGCGCGCCTCGTCCGGCCAGCGGCGCCACCGCAGCCCCGGCTGTGCGGTGAGGTAGCCCAGGTTGCGGAACGTGCGCTCGCGCCGGGTGGTGTCCCGGGGCACGAGGACGGTGAGCCGACCCCCGGCCAGCGGCGCCCAGTCGTCGTGGCCGGCCGGGTGCAGGTAGGTGGCGGGGCTGCACGTGCCGAACCGCAGCCGGCTGCGACGCAGCCGCCGGTGGATCTCGACCTCGTCCCCGCGGACGAACAGCCGCGGGTCCGGGACGCCGACCACGTCGAGCGCCCGGGCGGAGAACAGCGCGCCGTTGAAGAGGTTGGCGACGTCCGGCACGAGCACGTCGGTGCCGAGCCGGTCGCGGCGGCGCACCCAGGTCAGCCCCCGGCGCAGCGGGAACGCCAGCCGGTCGGGGTCGTCCTCGTCGACCACGAGCGGGGACACGACGTCGAGGGCGTGGTCGGCGGCGCACGTCAGCAGCCGTCCGAGGGTGTACGGGGAGCCGGGGCGGCCGTCGTCGTCGGCGAGCCACACCCAGTCCGCACCGAGCGCCCGGGCCGCGAGGACGCCGTACGCGTAGCCGCCCGCCCCGCCGAGGTTGGTCTCGGAGCGCAGGAGCGTGTGCTGGATCCCGCTGCCTGCCAACGCCTGTGCCAACGCGTCGGCCACGCCCGGTTCGGTGCCGTTGTCCACCACGACGAGGTGGTCGGGGCGGTGGTGCTGGGCGGCGACGGCCTCGAGGCACCGGGTCAGCAGGGCGACCCGGTCACAGGTGACGACGACGCAGACCACGCGCGGCTGGCGAGCTCTCACGCCAGGCAGGCTAGGAGCGGCAGGCGCCCACCGGACACACGGCAGGGGCCGGGCAGGTGAACGCCGGGTGCCGTTTGCGGTGTCGGGGCCTCCCGGCGTCGCCCCCCGGTCCTTGGCGCACGCTCCGCCTCGTGGTCACGGCGAGTTCACCGTCGCGTCGCGCACCCTCCCTAGCGTCGCCGGCGTGAGCACTCCCTTCTCCTTGCTGCTGCCCGTCTACCGCGGCGACCGCGCCGACCACCTCGCACGGTCGTTCCAGAGCACGGTCCACGAGCAGGTGCGACGACCGTCGGAGGTGGTCGTCGTCCAGGACGGCCACGTCGGGCCCGAGCTCGCCTCGGCCCTCGAGCGCCTCGAGTCCGCCAGCCCCGTGCCCGTGCGACGGCTGCGCCTGAAGCACAACGTCGGCCTCGCCCAGGCACTGCAGTGCGGGCTGTCGGCCTGCTCCCACGAGGTCGTCGCGCGGATGGACGCCGACGACATCAGCCTGCCGCACCGGTTCGCCGTCCAGCTGCCGCTGGTGGAGGCGGGCGCGGACCTCGTGGGCGCGGGGATGCGCGAGTTCGGCGAGTCGACCCCCGTCGGGGGCCTGCTGCGCGTGCCGCCCACCGACCCGGCCGAGATCGCCGCGGAGGCCCGCCTGCGCAGCCCGTTCAACCACCCGACGGTGGTCTACCGGCGGTCGGCGGTGCTGCAGGCCGGCGGCTACCGGGAGCTGCCGCTGCTGGAGGACTACTGGCTCTTCACACGCATGATCGAGTCCGGGTCGGTGGTCGCCAACGTGCCCGAGCCGCTGGTGCTCTACCGCGTCGACGCCGGCTCCTACCAGCGCCGCGGTGGGCTCCGGCTGCTGCGCTCGGAGCTGGGGCTCCAGCGGCGGCTGCGGGCGGAGAGCTTCACCTCCCGCGCGCAGATGGCCCGCAACATCGCGGTCCGCGGTGGGTACCGGGTCATCCCTGTCGGGCTGCGGAAGTCGTTGTACCGCAACCGGTTCACCATCGAGGCGGGGACTCTCGGCGAGACGGTCGAGCGAGAGGCCGGTCCACTGGGGCACCGACAGGACACGCAGTCGTGCACCCGGCCGGAGCCCCGGCTGGATACGCGGCCCGGCGCCGGGCGGGAGCTCGCATGAGGGCGGACCTCGTCGTCGTCGGCTCGGGCCTGTTCGGGCTGACGGTCGCCGAGCAGGCGGCCGAGCGCGGGCTCGACGTCGCGGTGGTCGAGCGCCGTGACCACCTCGGCGGCAACGCCTGGAGCGAGACCGACCCCGACACCGGCATCGAGGTGCACCGCTACGGCGCGCACCTGTTCCACACCTCCAACGAGCGGGTCTGGGAGTACGTCAACCGGTTCACGGCCTTCACCGCCTACCAGCACCGCGTCTGGACCGTGCACCACGGCGAGGTCTACCCGCTGCCGATCAACCTCGGCACCCTCAACCAGTTCTTCAGCGCCAACCTCGGGCCTCAGGCGGCTCGTGACCTGGTGGCCTCGCAGGCTGCCGAGCTGACGGGGGAGCCGCGCAACCTCGAGGAGAAGGCGATCTCGCTCATCGGGCGCCCCATCTACGAGGCGTTCATCCGCGACTACACCGCCAAGCAGTGGCAGACCGACCCGCGGGAGCTGCCGGCGGAGGTCATCAGCCGGCTGCCGGTGCGCTACACCTACGACAACCGCTACTTCAACGACCGCTACGAGGGCCTCCCGGTCGACGGGTACGCCGCGTGGCTGACCCGCATGGCCGACCACCCGCGCATCTCGGTGCACCTCGGCGTCGACTTCCTCGCCGACGACCACGGCTTGTCGCGGGAGGCGGTGACCGGCCAGGTCCCGGTCGTCTACACGGGCCCGGTCGACCGCTACTTCGACGACGTCCACGGCGCCCTCGGCTGGCGCACGCTCGACTTCGAGCGGGAGGTGTTGCCGGTAGGCGACTTCCAGGGCGCGCCGGTCATGAACTACGCCGACGCCGACGTCGACTTCACCCGCATCCTGGAGTTCCGCCACTTCCACCCAGAGCGTGACTACCGCAGCGACCGGACGGTGGTGGTGCGCGAGCGTTCGAGGGCTGCCGGCCCCGGCGACGAGCCCTACTACCCCGTCAACACCACCGAGGACCGTCGCCGGCTGCTCGCCTACCGCGAGCTCGTCGCCGACGAACAGGGCCGCGGAGTGGCCTTCGGCGGGCGGCTCGGGACCTACCAGTACCTCGACATGCACATGGCGATCGCCTCCGCGTTGCGGCTGGTCGACGACCTCGCCTCGCTGGTGCACACCCGTCCGCGGCCACGGCGCGGGCGCGAGGTGTCGGCGTCCGCGGGGGTGGCGTCATGACGACCTCCGACCGCCCGCTCGCCCGCGTGGTGTTCCCAACCGACGGCGACCTCGACGTGCTGCCCCTCTACGTCGACGGCCAGCAGGTGCCGGTCGCGGTGGAGGACGGGACGACGGTGCCGGTGCCCTACGACCAGAACCCCGACCAGGTGCTCAGCCGGCGCTCCTACCGCATCGGCCACGGGGAGCGGGTGTCCTTCGCGACGTACTTCAACGCCTTCCCGGCCGGGTACTGGCGCCGGTGGTCGTCGCTGGCCGGCGTCCGGCTGTGCGTGCGCACCACCGGTCCCGGGACGCTGGTCGTCTACCGCTCCACGGCCCGCGGCACCACGGCTCGCGTCACGTCGCGGCAGCTCGAGGGCTCGAGCGAGGAGGTCGTGGCGCTGCCACTGGACACCTTCGCCGACGGCGGGTGGTACTGGTTCGACCTCGTCGCGGGGCGCGGCGAGCTGGTGCTCGACTCCGCGGACTGGCTGGCAGGGGAGCGGCTGGCCGGCGCCGACGCCCCGCGGAGGGGCACGGTCACGGTGGGCATCACGACGTTCAACCGCCCCGCCTACTGCACGGCCCTGCTGACCCAGCTCGGCGAGGCGGAGGAGCTGCGCGACCTCGTGGACGAGGTGGTGGTGGTCGACCAGGGGACGAAGGCCGTCCGCGCCGACGAGCAGTTCCCCACGGCTGCAACGGCTCTCGGATCGCAGCTGCGTGTCATGGAACAGCCCAACCTGGGCGGCTCGGGTGGCTTCGCCCGCGCCATGATGGAGACCCTGGACGTCGGGGTGAGCGACCACGTCCTCCTGCTCGACGACGACGTCGTCTGCGAGCCCGAGGGGATCGCCCGCGCCGTCGCCTTCGCCGACCACGCGCGTACGCCCACCGTCGTCGGCGGCCACATGTTCTCCATGTACGAGCGCTCGGTGCTGCACGCCTGGGCCGAGCGCGTGCTGCCGTGGCAGTTCCGGTGGAGCCCGGCGGCCGCCACGCGCCACGACCACGACCTGTCGACCTCCAACCTGCGGTCGACGCCGTGGCTGCACCGCCGGTCCGCTGCCGACTACAACGGTTGGTGGATGTGCCTCATCCCGACCACGGTCCTGCGCGACGTCGGGCTGTCGCTGCCGGTCTTCATCAAGTGGGACGACGCCGAGTTCGGGCTGCGCGCCCGCGAGGCCGGGTACCCCACCGTGTCGCTCCCCGGTGCGGCCGTGTGGCACGTGCCGTGGACGGACAAGGACGACTCGGTCGACTGGCAGGCCTACTTCCACGCGCGCAACCGCTTCGTCGCCGCCCTGCTGCACTCGCCGTTCGAGCACGGCGGCCGGATGGTGCGGGAGAGCCTCGCCATCCAGCTCAAGCACCTCGTCGCGATGCAGTACTCGGCCGCCGACCTGCGCGAGCAGGCGCTGCTCGACGTCCTCGCCGGGCCCGGGAGGCTACACGAGCAGCTGCCCACCAAGCTGGGGGAGGTCCGGGCGCGTCGCGCCGGCTTCGACGACGCGCAGGTGGTCGCCGACCCCCGCGAGCTGGCGCCGGTGCGACCGGGACGGCCTCGCAAGCGGGACCAGCGCGCCGAGCAGCCACGGGACGGCGYGGGTCGGCTGCTGGCCGCGGTGCGTGGTGTGGCTCGTCAGGCCATGCCCGTCCCCGAGTCGGCCCGGCAGGCGCCCGACCGCGAGGTGGCCTCGGCCGACGCGGGCTGGTGGACCCTGTCCGGGCTCGACTCCGCCCTGGTCTCCACGACCGACGGGACCGGCGTCTCGTGGCACCGGCGCGACCGTCGCCACGTCATCGCCGCGGCACGCCGGTCGACGGCGGTCCACCGGCGGCTGCTGCGCGAGTGGCCGCGGCTGGCGGCCGAGTACCGCGCTGCGCTGCCCGACCTCGTGGGCGTCGACGCGTGGCGCAAGACCCTGGACCAGCCGCTGCCGGACGACGCCGTCCGGTGACCTCGACCATGAGCACCTCCGCCGGAGTGCCGGATGCCGTGCAGCCGGACCTCGGGCAACCGGACCTCGGGCAACCGGACACCGGCGCGCCGTTCGTCGTGCAGGGACGGGGAGGGGGCCTGCGCGAGGTCGCACGCCGCCGGTTCCTGCTCTCCCTGCTCGTGCGCAAGGAGCTGCGGGTCCGCTACCGGGCGTCGGTGCTCGGCCTCGGCTGGTCCTACGTCAAGCCCGCCGTCCAGTTCGGCGTCTACTTCATCGGGCTCGGGATGGTGTTGCGGCAGAATGCCATCGGCGACTATGCGGTCTACCTGTTCGGTGGTCTCGTGGTGATGACCACCTTCGGCGAAGCCCTCGGCAACGCCACCCGCTCGGTCGTCGCGAACGCCGACCTGGTGCGCAAGATCTACCTGCCACGCGAGCTCTTCCCCGTCTCGAGCCTGGCCGTCGCGGGCGTGCACCTGGCGCCGCAGCTGCTGGTCCTAGTGGTCGGTGCCGTGGTCGCGGGATGGACGCCCGACCCGGTCGGGGTGGTCGCGCTGCTTGCCGGGCTGGGGCTGACCGGCATCCTCGCGCTGGGGGTCGGGCTGCTGCTGGGTGCCGCCAACGTGCTGTTCCGTGACGTCGAGAACGTCGTCGACCTCGTCCTGGTGGTGCTCGTGTGGACGAGCCCGGTCCTCTACCCGTGGCAGCGGGTGGCAGACCTCCTGGGCGTCGACTCCTGGTGGTTCCGCCTCTACCAGTCCAACCCGCTCACCGTGGCCGTCGAGCTCGTCCACCGGGGCACCTGGGCGCAGGCCTCGCCGGGCAACGCGTTGGCGATGCCGCCAGGGCTGGGCGGAAGGTGCGCCGTCGCGTTCCTCGTCGCCCTGTCCACGGTCGTCGTGGGGCAGTGGGTGTTCGGGCGACTGTCCGGCCGGTTCGCGCAGGAGCTGTGATGACCACCAGCGCCCTCGCCGACCGGGCCGCCGTCGAGGTGTCGGGCGTCTCCAAGCACTTCCGGCTGCGCCACACCCATTCCCTCAAGGAAGCCCTCGTCTGGACCGTGCAGGGGCGGGCGCGCACCGACGACTTCACGGCACTTCACCCGTTGGACCTGACCATCGAACCGGGGGAGACGCTGGCGCTCCTGGGCCGCAACGGTTCTGGCAAGTCGACGTTGCTCAAGTTGCTGGCGGGGGTGATGGCGCCCGACAGCGGGCAGGTACGGGTGCGCGGCAGGGTGGCTGGTCTGCTGGAGGTGGGTGCCGGCTTCCACCCCGACCTCACCGGGCGGGAGAACGTCTTCCTCAACGCGGCGATCCTCGGGCTGTCGCGCGAGCAGGTGCAGGAGCGCTTCGACGACATCGTGGCCTTCGCCGACATCGGCCGGTTCCTCGACACGCAGGTGCGGTTCTACTCCTCGGGGATGTTCCTGCGGCTCGCCTTCGCCGTGGCCGTGCACACCGAGCCGGACGTCTTCCTCGTCGACGAGATCCTCGCCGTCGGTGACGAGGCGTTCCGCGCGAAGTGTCTCGACCGCATCGAGCGGCTCGCCCACGAGGGGCGCACGCTGGTCGTCGTCAGCCACGACCTGCCCCTCGTCGAGCGACTGTGCAGCCGAGGGGTCCTGCTCGACCAGGGGCGCCTGGTCGCCGACGGGCCGGTCCGGCTCGCGGTGGAGCGGCTGAGGGCTGCCGGTTGAGCGCATGGCTCGCGCTGCTGCCGGTGGTGCTGGTGGCAGCCGGCGTGCTGCTGGTCCCGGGGGTCGCCATCGCCTGGGCAGCCGGACTGCGCGGGACGCTGGCGCTGGGGGTGGCGGCGCCGCTGTCGGTGACGACCATCGCGATGACAGCGGTCCTCGCAGGCTGGATGGGGGTGCCCTTCGGACCGGTCCCGGTGCTCGCGGCGACCACGGGCGGGGCGGCCCTGGCGCTGGTCTCGTCGGGACTCGGTCGCCGACCGTGGCGCGCCGGGCAGGCGCGGCCCAGCCGCCGCACCGTACGTGGGGTGACCCGGCCCGCGCCTTCCACCGTCGCAGGCGTCGCAGGCGTCGCCGGCGCTGCCGTGGGTGGTCTCTGCGCGGCGGCAGCGGTGGTGCGGGGTGTCGGCGACCCTGCGCGGTTCCCCCAGACGTTCGACGCGGTGTTCCACCTCAACGCCGTCCAGCGTGCGCTCGAGTCCGGCAACGCCTCCTCGCTGTGGCTCGGCACGGTCGCCGCCCCTGAGCGCGCCTCGGTGTTCTACCCGGCGGCGTGGCACGACGTGGTGGTCCTCGTGGTGGAGGCGAGCGGGGCGCCGCTGGTGGCGGGAGTGACCGCGGTGTCCGTCATCGTCGCCGGGGTGCTCTGGCCGCTCGCCTGCACCGCCCTGGCCGCTGAGGCGTTCGCAGGACGGACGGGCACGGTGGTGGCCGCAGGGGTGCTGTCCGCCGCCTTCGGGGCGACGCCGTTCCTGCTGCTGTCCTACGGCACGCTCTGGCCCAACGCCTTGGCGACCGCCCTGCTGCCGGGCATCCTCGCCTGCGTGTTGGGTGTGTGGCGCGGCGGGCCGATTGCCAGGGCAGGGGCGGGCATCGACGCCGAGGTCTTGGCCGGGGCGCGTCCTGTGCTGGGCCTGCCGGCGCGGGAGAGGGTCCGACCTGCCCTCGTGGCGGCTGGCACGCTGCCGGGCCTGGTCCTGGCGCACCCCAACGCCGTGCTCAGCCTGCTGTTCTACCTCACGGTGCTCGGCGCGGTCGCCGGCCTCGTCTGGGCCGCCCGGCCACGGGTCTCCTGGCGGCTGCGGTGGGTCGTGGCGGCCGCCGGTCTGGCGCTGCTGTCTGCCGAGGCGTGGCTGGTCGCGGCGTCGCCGGTGTTCGCCACGACCCGGCGCACGAGCTGGCCGGCACGTCAGAGCCTGGCGCAGGCAGCGGGGGAGTGGCTCCTGTCCGCCCCCATGCGCACCCCCGTGCCGTGGCTCGCCGCTGCCCTCGTCCTGGTCGGCGCGGCTGCTGCGCTGCGACGCCGAGACCACAGGTGGCTCCTGGCCTGCCACGCCACCGCGGGGGCGCTGTTCGTCCTCGTCGCCGGGAGCGACGGGAGGCTGGCCCGCGCGGTGAGCGGGCCCTGGTACGACGACCCCTTCCGCCTCGCGGCCCTCCTCGGATTGACGGCGGTTCCGTTGGCCGCCCTCGGCCTCGAGTGTGTGGTCGACGCCGCGCGCGGGCGCTGCGTCGAACGGTTGCGGCTGCCCGACGGCCTGAGCCACGGCGTCCTCGTCGCGCTCGCAGCCGTGCTCGTCGCGGGCGTCACGGGCGGTGCGTACGCCGGCGCCAACAGCCGCGTGGTCGCGACGTGGTACGGCGGGCATGGCCTTGCGGGCCCGGCGGAGCTGGCCCTGCTGCAGCGCCTTCCCCGATGGGTGCCGAGAGGGCAGGTGGTGGCCGGGAACCCTTGGAACGGCTCGGCGCTCGCGAGTCCGGTGGCTGGCGTGCCCACCCTGTTCCCGCACCTCAACGGCGACTGGGGCACTGACCGCGACCTGCTCGCCGGTCACCTCGAGCAGGCCGCCACCGACCCCAGCGTCTGCCCGGCTGTCGAACGGCTGCACGTGGGGTTCGTCCTCGACGGCACGGTCGCGTTCTGGCCCGGGGACCGGCGACAGGCCCGGTACGCGGGGCTGTCCGTCGAGGGCGTGCAGGGCTTCGAGCCGGTGGACAGCGGCGGACGCCTGACCCTCTATCGGGTCGTGGCCTGCGAGCCGCGGGGGTCTCGGCCGTCCTGACACCGCAGGAGCACCCGGCGGACGACAGCGCTCCCGTCCACCCACAGGGCGGACGGGAGCGCTGGTCTGCGGTCCGTCCCTCGAGTCGGACCGCGGCCCGGCGAGTGGATGAGCTCGGACGGGCGGTGTCGGCGGGCTCGGCTGCTGGAGTGGGGGTGCGCTGGGCGGTGCCGACCTCACGAAGGTAGCGCGGCCGAGGGCACCGGCGACATGGGACTTACCGGACCTTTGCCAGGAGGGGACGCACTCCTTACCGCAGCCGCCCGAAGTGTCCGGTCCGTCCCGGTTGCCGGTCTCAGCTCGTCCGGCGGCGCAGGTAGCCCCAGGCGAGGGTCGCGCAGGCCAGCCCGTTGACCGCGCCCACGAGGATGTCGGTCACGTGGTGCATGCCCCGGTAGAGGCGCGCATAGGCCACGAGCACGGGTACGAGCAGGAACAGCGTCGTGAGCACCCGGCGCAGCCAGGACCGCTCGATGCGCTGGGCGAGCAGGGCGAAGGTGACGTGGAGCGCGGTCGATGCGCCCACGTGCCCGCTCGGGTAGCTCGACGTGGGTGGCGCCGGGTCGAGGTGCGGCACGGTGGGGCGCTGCCGGCCGACCACGCCCGTGGCGATGACGAAAACCGTTGCCTGCAGGGCGATGGCGAGCGCAGGCGTGACCGCCACCCACCACTGCCGGGTGCGCCACCAGAGGATCGCGACCGCGACCACGCAGACGCCGATGACGATCTCGGTGTTGCCGATGTGCGACCAGACGGCGGTGATGTCGTCCCAGGTGGGCGTGCGCGTCTTCTGCACGTCGCGGCTCACGGCGTTCTCGCTGTTGAGGCCGCCGAGGGGGCCGCGGATCAGCTCGCCGATGCCGACGATGGCCGCCCACAAAAGGACGGCCGGGGCAACGGCTCGCAGGGCCGCGTCGCGCAGCGCCTCGCCGATGCCGGGGGTGCTCTGGTCATCGGAGTATCGGGTGAGGAACGGCACGCGGAACTTCCCTCGTCAGCAGTGGCCAGAGCTGGGTGGGCTCGAGCCGGTGGTGCTCGAGCGGGTCGGGCTCGAGCCGGGTCGACCCAGGGCGGTCGTGCCCGGGCGTGAGCGCAGGCTATAGCCGGAGGCGGGTCCTCGCGCGGGCGAGCGGCACGACACGCGCACCTGGTCGCGCGGCCTGAGGACCGGCTGAGAACCGGCTGAGGACACTGCTACTGCAGCAGGCTCACGCCGCGCGAGATCACCAGCACCGAGAGCATGAGGGCCGACACGGACTCCACTGCCATGAGCATCTTGGCGCGAGGCGAGAGCGGCATGGTGTCGGTGGGGCTGAAGGCGGAGGAGTTGGTGACCGACACGTAGAGGTAGTCGATGAAGCCGGGCGTCCACCCCGACCTGGCGGCGGAGCGAGCGGCGACCTCGGTGATGGCGTCGTGGTCCTCGTCCTGCGGGAACCGGAAGTCCGCCACGGGTAGGCGAGGACGCGGCTGCCGGCTACGGGTCACCGGGCCGCCTCGGTCCAGCTCCCAGTAGGCCAGCGCGAAGACGATGACGTTGGTCAACCACACCTGCCCGGCCGCCAGCAGGAGGCGAGGCCCCTGCTTGGCCTGACCGCTGACCAGGGCGTCGACGAGCAGGACCAGGGATGCGGCATTGGTGGCCGCGATGAGCAGCACCAGGGCGATCGACAGGTTGCGCAGCCACCGGTTCTCCCGGGTCATGCGGCGGGGGTTCGCGGCGACGAGCGGGAGGAACAGGACGACCTCGAGCACCGGCACCGCGATCCGGGGGCCGAGGTGCAGGCCCTCGGGCAGCGCGGCGTACATCGCGATGGCCACGACCACGGCGATGGCTGCGGGCAGGCGGGGTTCGCCGGCGTGGTTGCGGCGAGGCGGTCGGTCGGTCACGGTCCCGGTGTAGTCCGTGCGCGCCCCGTCGTGGAGGCGACACACCGTGGGGTCCTCACCGCAGATCGTTGCCCCTGTTCAGGAGACGGCGGCCCGCACCAGCTCGGTCACGCGCTCCTCCACGGACGGGCTCCACCTCATCAGTGCGTAGGACACCGGCCAGAGGTCGCCGTCGTCGAGGTTGGCGGCGTCCTGGAAACCGAGCGTGGAGTAGCGGTAGCCGAACTTGCCGGAGTCCTGGAAGAAGACCACGACCTTGCCGTCCTCGTTGGCGTAGGCGGGCATGCCGTACCAGGTCTTGGGCACCAGGCCGGGAGCTGCCGTGGTCACCGCCACGTGGACGCGCTCTGCAAGGGCGCGGTCGTCGGGGTCCATCTGCGCGATGCGCTCGAGCAGCGCGTCGAGGCCGTCGGCTGCCTTGGCGCCCTTCTTGCCCGCGGCGCGCAGCTCGGCAGCTCGTTCCTTCATGGCCGCGCGCTCCTCGGCGCTGAAGCCGTCCGTCTCGGTCGTGGTCGTCTTCGTGGGCATCTGGCGCTCCCCTCTCGGTGGTGTGGCGGCGGTCTGCCGCCCTCCCCTGGAGAGGCTAGGACCCCGGAGCCGACCGGTGCTTCTCGATTCCTGCTCGCTTGAGCCCGGGTCGGGAGCGACCTCGACCGACCGTGCGCCTCCGCCACACGGCTACTGTCGGTGGCATGGGTCTGGAGCCGGAGGGGTTCGTCGAACAGGGGTATGGCGCTGTGGGCGACGCCTTCCGTCGCAACTTCCAGGACCCGGGGGAGGACGCCGCGGCAGTGGCGGTGTTCCACGGGGGTCGGCTCGTCGCTGACCTGTGGGGTGGGGAGGACGTCGTGAACCGGCGGCCGATGCCCCGCGACGGCCTGATGATGGTCGCCTCCGGCAGCAAGGGGATGACCGCGACGGTGCTGGCGATGCTGGTCCAGCAGGGGCGGATCGACCCTGACGAGCGCGTGGGCACCTACTGGCCCGAGTTCGCGGTCAACGGCAAGGAGCGTGCCACGGTCGGGATGGTCGCCTCCCACACCGTGGGCGTGCCATACCCACCGCTCGGCACGGGGCTGCAGGGTCTCGACCTGCACCGCGGCGAGGCGGTCACCCGGGCGCTCGCCGCCGCAGAACCGCTGTGGGAGCCCGGCACGGCGATGGCCTACCACCCTGTGACCTACGGGACCTTGCTCGACGAGATCGTCCGCCGCGCAACGGGTTCCACGATCGCGTCCCACGTCCGCCGGATGGTTGCCGAGCCCCTCGGCGTCGAGATGTGGATGGGCCTGCCCGCGGAGCTCGACGGCCGGGTGGTGCCCGGGCTGTGGGAGCAGGCGAGCCCGATGGCACCGACCGGCGAGGAGGATGCCGAGCCGGGCTCCTATGCCGCACGGAGGCTGGCGTTCCTGCGCGAGAACCCGCCGATGGACCCGGACTTCACCGACCCGCAGGAGGTGCGCGCCCACTACGCCGCCGAGCGGCCGGGCATCGGTGCGATCACCAACGCCCGTGCGCTCGCCACGATGTATGCCGCCGTGCTCGGTTCCGTCGACGGGACCCGCCTCGTGGACGAATCGACCTTGGAGCTGGCCCTCACGCCCCGCACGGACGACGTCGAGACCCTCATCGAGAGCGGCACGGCGGGGCCGGACATCCGCTTCGGCCTGGGCTACCAGCTGGCCTCGCCGAGCATGCCGGGGTTCGGGCCGAGCTCCTTCGGGCACACCGGTGCCGGGGCACGGCTCGGCATCGCCGACACCGAGCACCAAGTGGCGTTCGGCTACGTCTGCAGCAGGATGCGCAACATCGGACCCCACGGCGACCCGCGCTGGGCAGCCCTCGTCGAGGCCATCCGCGGCTGCCTCTGAGGACGCGCACTACGTCGGATGGACGGTGCTGCCGCCTCAGGCGGCGACCACACTGGGACGACACCACCTGCGCGGTCCCCAGCGGCCAGCGTCTCGTGGTGCCGGGCAGCTGGCACCAGCGGGGTGACACCGTGATTGCGTTCGAAGACCTCTACCTCACCGAGTTCGCGCGCCCCGCGTTGGACGTGAGCGACCTCGGCCCTTCGTGGCAACCCCGCGCCGCCAGGACGGTGGAGCGCACGCAGTCGCCTGACGCTGGACCGCGAGACGCCGCCCAGCCCAGCCCCTGGGCCATCGCCGGCGTGGTCGTCCTCACGGCGCTGGCCGTCATGACCGGCCTGCAGAACCGGTCTGCGGCCCTCATCCGACCAGCGACCGACAGGTTCCTGGAGAGCAGCTCGCAGCTGCTCGTGACCTCGTTGACCGGCCAGTGCGCGGTGGCCGCGCTGACCCTGGTCGGACCCACCAATTCTGCGACCTGCGCGGCATCCCTGGCCGCACGCGCGCGTGCCCTCGAGTTCGACCCACTCAGGTGACGACAGCCGCATCCGTTGCAGCACAGCCGAACTCAGCAGCAACCGACGGTTGGGGTGGCCGCGTCGCAGCAGGCGCGCGGGCCCAGCTCTGCCACCGCCATACCGGCCACCACGAGCAACCCGCCCAACCAGCCGAGCCACCCCAGAGCCCTCTCGCCGGCAGCGACGGCGATCACCGCTGCGAACACGGGTTCCATCGTCATCGTGCCCGCCGTGGTCGTCGCGGTCAACATGCTCTGCGCCCAGGCCTGGACGGCGAGGGCGAGGCACGTGGCCACCACGCCGAGGTAGAGCACGGAGGTCCACGCGGCCGGCGTGGGCGGGAACCTCACACCCCGGACGATGGCAGTGACGAAGCACAGGGCGGCCGCCACCGAGACACTCAGCACGGTCAGCCCGAAGACGTTGCCGGCTGTCGACCACTGGCTGAGTCCGGCGATGTGGACGGCGAAGCAAGCTGCACCCTCGAGGGTGAGGGCCGCTCCGAGCAGTGATGGCGTTGTGCTGCTCTCTGCGATGCCCGCGATCCCGGCCGTGGACCGGGCGACTGCCTGCCAGCCTGTCCGACCGACGTGCTCCTCGAACACCAGCGCCGCGACGACCGGGGTGAGGACGACGGCGGCACCGGTCAGGAATCCGGACAGCCCTGCTGGAGTGTGTTGCCGGCCGGTGGTCTGCAACAGGAAGCCTGCGGCCAAGGCGCCTCCCAGGACCATCCCGTGCCTGCCTTCAGCTCGACTGAGGCGGAAGAGGGCGCCAGGACGGAACAGGAGCAGGACCGCAGCGCCGATCCCGAAGCGCCACATGAGGAAGGTCGCCGGCGTCGAGAGGGCGTGCCGTCTGCTCACGACCGAGAGCTGCGTGCCTGCGTTCTGGCCCGCCGCGATACGGGTGCGGACACCGAGCGCCGGGGGGGAGTCCGTTAACGGAGTCAGGTCGAAGCTGGGCAGGCTCCCGCTCGCGTGTAGTGCTCGCGACTCAGGTATCGGCGGTTTGGCTGCGGTTCGTTCTGCGTTCCGCGACGATGGTGGTGGCAGAAGCAGGGGCGTTTGAGGTGGGGGAAAGCATGCGCCGTGCAAGGAGTGATCGCGGCGCCTGGGTCATCGCCGCGGCTTGGATCCTCGCCAGTTGCTCAGGCGCGCAGGGCGAGGGCGCGAGACATGCCTCGTCGGTAGCCCCGCCAACCACCCACACGAGCTGTGACGGGGGAGCCATCTCGGATGCTCCCAAGCTGCTGCTGACCAACGCCGAGCAGTTGCGTGGCAAGGGCCTGACTGCCTGCGATGTAGACCGAGCCACGGATGGGTCGCTGACCTTCACGACAACCTCGGGACGCCCTGATTCGCTAGGGCGTCATGACCTCGCCCCACTCATCGCCTTCGACGGGGGTCCGCTCCCGGCGGATTGTCATATCTCGACGACGAGCCGCCTGTTCGTCCTCATCGACGAGCAGTGGTGGGAGGGACGCCAGGTCGGGTGCGACGGCTGACGTGATGGCGCTCGAGCTGGGCGCAGGTATGGAGGCCGTTGCCTACTCCCTGGTCGCCACGACCATGTAGTTCTCGGCCTGCGGGTCGAAGGTGCTTCTCTCGACCGTGAGTCCGACGCCCTGCATTTCCAAGGTGAGGTCCTCATACCGATATGGCCACGACGACAACAGCTCAGAGCAGACATCGACCGATCCATCGGCCCCGAGCCTCGCGACGGCTATCTCGATGTGGTGCTCCTGTTCCCAGTGCTCCGGGATTTCCCAGCGATAAGCGACGACAGCATCGCGGTCATTCCTTCGCACCAGGCGATCCCGGATGTCAAGCCGGGACCCACCGGCGCGCACGCGCTCCCAGTTGCGTGACGTGAGAACCAACCGTCCGCCGGGACGCAGCAGCCGCGACATCGACTCCAGTGCAGCTGACCTGGCTCGGGCCCCCTCTGCATGGTGCAGCGAGTTGCCGACGCAGAACACCATGTGGAAGCTCGCGTCGTCGAAATGATCAGGCAACTCATTCCAGGCGGCGCGAACCGTTCGCAACGATGCACCGTGTTCGTCAGCCAGCTCCGCAGTGCGACGGACCATCGCGGCGCTGGCGTCGGTCGCCACCACCCGCATGCCCAGGCCGGCGAGGCCGACCGCCAGTTGTCCGGTGCCGCACGAGGAGTCGAGGACCCGGGCGTTGGGCGGAAGGAGCGTGACCACGTCGTCGAACGCGGAAGCGAATGCGGACGGGGTCGCTTTCGCATCGGAGATGAGCCACTCGTAGACCTCTGCGAGCGCGCCGTAGCCCGCCACCACAACCACCTCCGTCAGCTCGGCAGATTCAGAAATGCTGCCTCCAGTAGATCAGCGCGGCGGCCCAGTCAACGATCATGATTTTCATGAGGGCAAACGTGCGACCATGCCGCGATCCGCGCGCGCCCGTCTGCGGACCACCTAGGTGCGATCTCGGGATACGGGAGCAGGGGTCTCAGCGGCTCAGTGCCACCGCGAAGGCGATGAAAAGAACGGCCGCACCCAAGGTCAGGAGATGATCCCGCAAGGGATGGGTGGGGTATTCATCGAGCTTCAGTGGCGTCATCATGGGCAGCCTCGGCGGACCAGCCGGTGAAGGAGCAGCCATCGGACCTCCCAAGTCGAGGCATCAGATGCACTCGTGACAAGGGTAGGGCCCCGACGAAGTCGAGGAAAGGTCCCCACCCAGGGACGCTTGGGCGGCGGGCGCGAGGCCGGCTGTCTCAGTGGGCGTGGCCGAGTCTCTGCGTGCCGCCAGCGCCGTCGGTCCACCTCTCGGCTGCGGCGACCGCCAGGAAGACCATCGCCAGCACCAGGAACAGCAGAACCATCACCCCTGTCGACCCGCCGAAGGCGGACCACAGACTCTGTCCGCCAGCACGGTCCATGCTTGCCACGGTCGCCACGAACTGCGCGGCGGCACCGGCCAGCAGAAGCCACCCGGCTTCAGCCGCTCGGTGGACACCCAGCAGGCCGCAAGGGATCAAGACCGCGAACATGGAGACGACACCGACCGGACCCCGGACGTCTCGGTCGATGACGTGGGCGAGAGCGTCCACGATCACCCACCCAGCCACCAGCGCCAGCACGACGGGGAGCACCTTCGAGCTCCGGCCGGGCCACACCAGCGCCAAGACACTCAGCGCGATCAGGGGCAGGGCCCATGCGGCGGTGAGGACCACGGCTTCCCACCCACCGGGGTCGGCAAACGTCTCGCCTGCGATGAAGAGCCCGGCGAGAGTGCCGAACAGCGTCAGCAACCCCACGGCGACGATTCGAAGGACACGACCGAACATGCCGACCTCCTTCATCACTCGCACGATCTCTCACCATGCGCGGGTGAGGTAGAGGCGCAGGTCCTTCGGGGTATGTGATGAAAGGCGCTCACATGCCGCGCATTCGGTGTTGTCTCATTGGATGCAAATCGACCGCGACATGTCCGTCTGTGTCAAAGGATCAGCCGAAACAACTGTCAACCATCAGGCGAACCACCGTCAGGCATCAACCGAAGACCAAACGTCCGACATCAGCCGAAGTCATACACGCGTCTGGTGGGGCAGGTCGGGCTTGAACCGACGACCGACGGATTATGAGTCCGCTGCTCTGACCGACTGAGCTACTGCCCCGGGACGGCTCGCACCGCCAGGGCGAGATTGTGTCAGACCCGGTGACGACGGCGAGAACGCCCGCTCACAGCGAGCCACAGCCAGTGACAGCAGATCCACGGCCCAGCCCGGACGCTGCCACAGGGCGCCGCCCGACCGTGGAGCCCCACCCACCACGAGGAGCACTCCATGAAGATCCGCATCGTCCCCGTCGCCGCCGGCCTCGCCGCAGCCGCCGGCATCGCCCTCACCGGCGCGTCCCTGGCCAGCGCCGACACCAGCACCCCGGCCGCCTCGACCGCCTCCTACGGTGCCAGCGCCCCCGCAGCGGGCGAGGCACCAGCCGCAGCCAACGGCAACACCGACCCGACCAAGCCGATGCGCTCGGATGAGACGCTGCTCACCGGCGACGTGGCGGCCAGGGTCACCGCGGCCGCCAAGGCCAAGGAGCCGACCGCGACCATCGAGCGGGTCGAGACCGACTCCGACGGCGTGTACGAGGCGCACATGGTGCGCACGGACGGCACGCACATCATCGTGCAGGTCGACAAGAGCTACGCCGTGACGGCCGTCCAGGAGGGCGGCGCTGGCGGCGGGCCCGGGGCACGGGGCGGCCAGGGCGGCGCACCCTCGCCGTCGTCCGGGCAGGCCTCGTCCTCGACGGCGCCCTCCGCCAGCTGAGCCGGGGACGCCCCGACAAGGCGGAACCCACCCGCGTCAGCGGGTGGTGCAGCACGGTCCACCCAGAAGAGGGGACGGTACGGCGTCGGGGCCACCCGACGCCGTACCGCACCAGGGGCCCACCGCCGGCCGCCACCAGCGCCGCGGCGAGCACGCGAGGGATGTTTCGCTCGATACTGGTGATAGTGCTGGTGTCGCTGTGGTCCGTGGTGCACAATGGGCGCCAGCACAGCCAAACTGAAGAGTCGCGGCGACCAGCCGAGCCACCAGCAGTGCAGAGGTTCGTGGGGAAGACGTCCCTCGCACACCCAAGGAGGCCCGGATGTCTGTCGCGATGCCGCGTGTCACGACCCGCGGGGTGGTGTTCATTCACTCCACCCCGAAAGCGCTGTGCCCGCACATCACCTGGGCGCTGGAGTCCGCCCTCGACAGCCGGCTCTCCATCGAGTGGACGCCTCAACCTGCCGGTGCCGCCCTCGTCCGCGCGGAGTTCCCGTGGACTGGTGCACAAGGCACCGGCGCCAAGCTCGCCTCGACGCTGCGCGGGTGGGACAACCTGCGCTACGAGATCACCGAGGAGCCCAGCCCCGGTGCCGACGGGTCGCGGTGGTCGCACACCCCGTCCCTCGGCATCCACCACACGTGGACCTCGGCGGCCGGCGACGCGGTCGTCAACGAGGACCGGCTGCGCGAGGTGCTGCGCCTGTCGCAAGGCTCGCCCGAGGCGATGGCCGACATGCTCGAGGAGATCCTGGGCGCCGACTGGGACGCCGAGCTCGAGCCCTTCCGCTACGCCGGCGACGGCGCGCCCGTGCGCTGGCTGCACAAGGTCGGCTGAACACGCAAGTGCCCCCTCCCGCCGAAGGCAGGAGGGGGCACTTGTCGTGCTGCCGGGCCGTCAGGACGGCCGGCCGTCACGAACCGGGGAGCGGTCCGGTCACGGCTGGCAGCTGGCGGTCGAGAAGCTCGACGAGGAGTTGATGCAGGTGGACACGAACTTCTCGAAGTCGGGCTGGCGCCAGGTGTTCCAGAAGTCGCCGTGCAGGGTCTCGCCGTCCTTGACCCCGGCGTGGGAGTCCGAGTCGAGCGAGATGTCGTTGCCGGCACCGGTGTAGGTGAACTGGAACGTCTCACGCAGCTCGACCATCTTGTTCGGGAAGCCGGACGGGCACGTGGAGACCCCGCTCTTCTTCACCGCGTAGGCGTAGTGGGCGTTGTCGTTGGTGTTACCCACGTCGGTCGACTTGTGGTTGGGCAGCACCCCGTCCCAGCAGGACGGGAAGTCGACGTGCGCCGTCAGCGTGTGACCCGGCTTGCCGGACTGGCCGACGCAGGACGGGATCGACGGGCCGGTCGGCACGCCGGAGTACTGGCCGCAGCCCCAGTCGTGCTTGGTGGCGACCAGGCGCGTGTCCGCGGGGAAGGCCTTGGCCTGGCCGAAGTCCTTGTGGTCGAAGGACCGGTAGTACGCGGTGAACGCCTGCGCGGGGACGAGCTGGCCGGCCTTGGCGCCGGAGTTGTAACGCAGCGTGGGGACCCAGTAGCCGGCGGAGTCCGCCGACGTGGACTGGCCGAGGACGGCGGCGCAGTTGTTGGCCTTGCCGGCGAGGTCGGCGTAGTTGGCCTTGTCCGGGTTCGACAGCGAGTGCCAGGCGATGTTGCCGAAGAACTGGTGCTCGTGCTCGGAACCGGTGCCGTTGTGGTTGACGATGGGGTCGTAGCGTCCGACGGCGACCACGGGCTGGCTGTTCTCGTCACACTTGACCTTGCCCATTGCGTTAGCTGGGGCGGCCGACATGAGGGCTGTGACCGATACGAGGGCGATCAGAGCCAGGGCTATGCGTTGACGCATTCTTCTCCTTGGTTGGGGGAACGGCTGCGTCCGGGCATGCCAGAGCTCGGCACGCTGGACGGGCCCCTTTGGGGGGAGGGGCGCGCGCGTGACGGCATGACGACGCAGTCGTCGTCACGTTCGCCGACACATCTCGGCGCCGAACCGGGTCGCCCTGCGTTCGCCGGTCGGCACGACCCCGGGCACTCCGCGCTCACCGCGGATCACATCGGGGGCTCGACCCCGGAACGCGGGGCCAACGAGCAGCCGCGGACGAGAGTACATCATCTCCGCCCCTTCACCACATCGCTGATCTTTCGG
This sequence comes from Pedococcus sp. 2YAF34, assembly GCF_052114585.1. Lineage (NCBI taxonomy): Bacteria > Bacillati > Actinomycetota > Actinomycetes > Micrococcales > Intrasporangiaceae > Pedococcus > Pedococcus sp. 2YAF34. The sequence goes on along the minus strand of NZ_JBFRFA010000001.1, from coordinate 90,870 downwards.
ACATCGGGCGAGCCGCTGACCTGCACGGTTCGGCGTCTGCCGAGTCCGTCTGTAGCCTCTTCGGCTGACCAACCGACCCGGAGGTGTCCCTTGACCCGTCGCGAAGCCGCGGCAAGGACGAGCGTGGTGGCGTCGGCCGCAGCAGGAGGCGTGATCCTGCTGTGGTCCGCCTGGCGCGTCCTGACCGCCCCCCTGCCCACCGCCGCCGCCACCGCAGCCTGGCTGCTGTGGGGGGTCTCGGTCGTCGCCCTGGTGACGTTCGTGCTCTACCTGCGCGAGATGGCCCGCCACGGGCTGGGATCGCGCCACGCCAGCTGGAAGCCGCTGCCCGGCGTGCTGCTGCTGTGGGTGGGCGGACTCACCGCCCTGGTGGCGTTCGGGTTCGTGCTGCCGGACCGCCCGGGCGACACGGCCCAGCCCGACGTGGACACCGCCGCGACCTCACCCAGCACGACCGCTGCGCCGGCCCCGGCGGCCACGAGCGCCCCGAGGACCTCGCCGACCACACCCCGCGCCACCCGAGCCGCGGTGGCACCCGCCCGGGCCACGTCGCAGCCGCAGCCCGTCTCGACCCCCTCGACCGTGCAGTCGACGACCCGCACGGCGACGTCGGCACCCTCGCCGACCAGCACGACCCCCACGCCCACGGCAACGACCACCACCACGCCGTTGCTCGACATCGTCCTGCCGCCCGGCCGCGGGCACGCGAAGCCCCCGCACACCCGCTGAGCTAGCGGACGAGCTTGCCGAAGCGCTGGGCGAGCGTGAGCGGTGGCGCCTCGCCGGCGACGTCGAGCGGCCGGTCGGCCCGGCCCTCTCCGAGGGGCAGGAACGCCTTGCCGGCGCGGGCCCGGATGACGCTGAGCTCGTGCGGCCGGAACAGCTCCACGGGCAGCGCCCAGAAGGTGGGACGGTGCTCGATGACGACGACGTCGTCGTACTGGTGCACGGCGGTGACCAGCGAGTAGCCGTACTCCACCGCGGAGTCCAGGTCGCGGACCCTGATCGACTCCTGGCCCACGGTGACGGCGATGAAGCGGCCGGGCACCACCTCGCGCGCCAGCCACTCGTCGTGACGGCGCATCATGAGCAGGACGATCACGACGTAGGCGAGGACGCCCACTGCCGGCAGCCCTCCCATCAGCCACCACACCAGGGTGTCGGAGCGCTCCGCGTACTCCCAGGCGCAGACCAGGGACGCCACGGCGGCGACGACGAGGACAGGCACGACCTGCCGCAGGACCATCGGGCAGCGCAGCGTGTACCGCCACAGCCCGCGCCTCAGGCGCTCGGCGAGGTGGTCGTCGATGATGTGTACGCGTTCGCGGCCCCAGCCCCGCGCAGCGGTCGATCCCACCAACTCCGTGCCCCCTGACTCATCCGGGGCACACGCTACTGAGTCGACCGGGTGACGGCTTCGTCACCGGACAAACACCATCCGAACGGGGGACCAGCCCTTAACTGTGCTGGTACGCCGCCCGGAAAGTGAATGCGTGGTGTGAGGCGCCCGACGGTCAGACCGAGGTGAAGACCACCGCGACGTTGTGGCCGCCGAAGCCGAACGAGTTGTTCAGGGCCGCGATGTCGCCCTGCGGCAGCTTGCGGGCCTCGCCGTGCACGACGTCGAGCTTGATGGCCGGGTCGAAGTCGTCGAGGTTGATCGTGGCCGGTGCCGTGCGGTGGTGCAGCGCGAGCACCGTCAGGACGCCCTCGAGCGCACCCGCGGCACCCAGGAGGTGACCGGTCATCGACTTCGTGGCGCTGACCGGCATGCCGTCGGCGTCGTCACCGAACGCGCGGCGGATGGCGTTGGACTCGGCGACGTCACCGACGGGCGTCGAGGTGGCGTGGGCGTTGACGTGCACGATGTCCTTGGCCTGCAAGCCTGCTCGCTGCACGGCCTCGACCATCGCACGGGACGCGCCGGCGCCCTCCGGCTCGGGCGCGGCAATGTGGTGGGAGTCGGCCGACATGCCGACGCCACCGATCTCGGCGTAGATCTTGGCACCGCGGGCCTTGGCGGCCTCGTACTCCTCGAGCACCATCACCGCGGCACCCTCGCCGAGGACGAACCCGTCGCGGCCGGTGTCGTAGGGCCGGGACGCACGCTCCGGCTCGTCGTTGCGGGTCGACAGGGCCTGCATGGCGGCGAAGCCGGCGATGGGCAGCGCGTGCACGGCGCCCTCCGTGCCACCGGCGACCGCGATGTCGGCGCGGCCGGAGCGGATCATCTCGTAGGCGTAGCCCATGGCCTCGAGGCCCGAGGCGCAGGCCGACACGGGGGTGTGGGCACCGGCGCGGGCGCCGAGCTCGAGCGAGACCGCGGCCGAGGAGGCGTTGGGCATGAGCATCGGGACGGCGAGGGGGAAGACCCGGCGAGGGCCCTTCTCCTTGAGGTTGTCCCACTGCGACAGCAGGGTCCACACGCCGCCGATGCCGGTGCCGATGCATGCGGCGAGACGCTCCGGGTCACCCTCGGGCGAGCCGGCGTCGGCCCAGGCCTCGCGGGCGGCGATGAGGGCGTACTGCGCGCTGGGATCCATGCGCCGGACCTCGACCTTGGTGAGGACCTGGTCGGCAGGCGTCTCCAGCGTCGCGGCGAACTTCACCGGGAGGTCGTACTTCTCCACCCACTCGTAGGGCATGGTCTTGGCGCCGGAGCGGCCGGCCAGGATGGCGTCCCACGTGTCGGGGACGTTGCCCCCCACCGGGGTGGTGGCTCCGAGGCCCGTGACGACGACGCGTCGTTCGGCGGTCATGGCTGGAGGTGCTCCTTCGTGAGGGGTGGAGGGAAGGGGTGGTGCTGSGGGGTGGGCGCCGGCGCCCCGGGTAGGGGGCGCGGCGCGCCACCCCGCGGTGGTGCGTGGTGGAGCGCCGGGGCTCAGGCCTGGTTCTTGGAGATGAAGGACACGGCGTCGCCGACCGTCTTGAGGTTCTTGACCTCGTCGTCGGGGATGCGCACGCCGAACTTCTCCTCGGCGTTGACGACGATCGTCATCATCGACAGGGAGTCGATGTCGAGGTCGTCGGTGAAGGACTTCTCCGACTGCACCGACTCGGTGTCCAGGCCGGTCTCCTCGTTGACGATCTCGGCCAGACCCTCGAGGATCTCCTGCTCGCTCTGCGCCATTCGGCTCAGCTCCTTCGTGTATCGACTGCTGTCGGGTGGGTGGTTGGCCCTGGTGTTCCGTGTTTCACCCGCGGGCCAGCGGGAGTCGTGGTGCCGCTAGGGCAGGACGATGACCTGCGCCGCGTAGACGAGGCCGGCGCCGAAGCCGATCTGCAGCGCGAGGCCTCCGTGGGGCGCCTCGCCCTCGCGCAGCATCCGCTCGGTGGCGAGCGGGATGGACGCGGCGGAGGTGTTGGCGGTCTCGGCGATGTCGCGGGCGACGGCGATGTCGGTCGGCAGCTTGAGCTGCTTGATCATCGCGTCGATGATCCGCATGTTGGCCTGGTGGGGGATGAACGCGTCGAGGTCCTCGGCCCGCACCCCGGCGGCGTCGAGCGCCTTCTGGGCCACGGGCGCCATACCCCACACGGCCCACCGGAAGACGGACTGGCCGGCCATCCCGATCGCGGGCCAACCCAGGTCCTTCTCGCGGACGTCGACCCAGGAGTCGCGCTGGGAGATGGTCTTCCACTGCGCGCCCTCGGAGCCCCAGACCGTGGGGCCGATGGCGGGGGTGTCCGACGGGCCCACGACGGCAGCGCCGGCGCCGTCGCCGAAGATGAACGCGGACCCGCGGTCGGTGAGGTCGGTGAAGTCCGACAGCTTCTCGACGCCGATCACCAGGACGTGGCGCGCGCTGCCGCCACGGACCATGTCGCTGGCGAGGCTGATGCCGTGGCAGTAGCCGGCGCAGGCGGCGGAGATGTCGAACGCCGCGGCCTGGATGCCGAGGCGGTCGGCCACGATCGGTGCAGCCGCCGGGGTCTGGTAGGGGTGGGTGACCGTGGCGACGATGACGGCGTCGATGGCCGACGGCTCGAGGCCGGCGGCGCGCAGGGCCTCGAGCGAGGCGGCGACGGACATGTCGACGACGGACTCGTCCTTGGCGGCGAAGCGGCGGCTCTTGATGCCGGACCGCTCCTGGATCCACTCGTCGGAGGAGTCGATGGCCTCGACGAGCTCGGCGTTCATCACGACACGCTCGGGGCGGTAGCCGCCGACGCCCATGATGCGCGAGAAGGCGGCGCCCTCGGGAGCGGTGATGGATCCGGTGCCCTTGGGGGAGGGAGTGGTCATGTCAGGCCTCGCGCTCGGGGGTGGTGGCCTCGGAGGCGGGGTCGCCGCCCTGCGCCGAGTCGGTGATCAGCTGCTGTGCCGCCGCGAGGTCGTCGGGCGTCTTGACGGCCACCGTGGTGACCCCCGGCATCCCGCGCTTGGCGAGGCCGGTGAGGGTGCCGGCGGGGCAGAGCTCGACGAGCGCGGTGACCCCGCTGTCGACCATGGTCTGCATGCACAGGTCCCAGCGCACGGGGCTGCTCACCTGGCGGACGAGGCGGGCCAGGGCGTCGGTGCCTCCTGCGACCGGGCGGCCGTCGGCGTTGGACAGCAGCGTCACCCCCGGGTCGCTGACGTCGAAGTCGGCGGCGAGGGTCTCCAGGGCGGCCACGGCAGGCGCCATGTGGTGGGTGTGGAACGCACCTGCGACCTGCAGCGGGATGACCCGGGCCCGGGCAGGCGGGTCGGCCGCGAGGGCGGCGAGCTGCTCGAGGGTGCCGGCGGCGACCGTCTGCCCGGCACCGTTGGCGTTGGCGGCGGTGAGCCCGTGGCGCTCGAGCACGGTCTGGACCTCCGCGGGATCGCCCCCGAGGACGGCGCTCATGCCGGTCGGAGCCTGCGCCGCGGCGGCGGCCATGCCGGTGCCGCGCTCACGGACGAAGACCATGGCGTCGTGGTCCGACAGCACGCCGGCCAGGCCTGCGGCCGTGATCTCGCCGACCGAGTGGCCGGCGGTGACGCCGACCGGACCGACCGGGCCGTCGGGCAGGAGCACCGCTGCGGCGGCGAGCCCGGCCGCGACGATGAGCGGCTGCGCGACCGCGGTGTCCTTGATCGTGTCGGCGTCGGAGGTGGTGCCGTGGGCGACCAGGTCCAGGCCGGCCACGTCGGACAGCGCCTCCAGGCGCTCACGGAACGGGGCCAGCTCGAGCCAGGGCGCGAGGAAGCCGGGGGTCTGGGAGCCCTGTCCGGGGCAGACGATGGCGAGCACGGTCCCAGCCTCGCGTGCGGACCTCGCCCGGGACGTGACCGTTTGGCACGAACATCCCGCGCGGGTTTTGGAGGTTTCCTCCAAAGAGGGGGGCGTCAGGCCGGTGGGGCGTAGCGCACGGCGGCGGGCACGGCACGGCTCAGCCGCCCGAGGGCGAGCGCGATCCGCACGGTGTGCGCGTCGTGGGGGTCGGTCAGCTGGTAGCCGGTGAGGTCGGCGATCTTGCCCAGGCGGTAGCGCACCGTGTTGGGGTGGACGAAGAGCAGGCGGGCCGTCCCCTCGAGCCCGCCGCCGGTCTCCAGGTAGGAGGCGGCGGTCTCGAGCAGGGCGCCGCCGCTGGTCGCGAGCGGGTGCCAGATGCGGTCGAGCAGGAGGGCGCGGGCGGGTGCGTCGCCGATGAGCACCCGCTCGGCCAGCAGGTCGTCGGCGGCCACCGGTCGCGGCGCCTCCGGCCACGCCTGGGCGCACGAGTGCCCCGCGAGGGCGGCCCGGGCGCTGCGCCCGGCGGCGAACAGGTGGGGCACGGTCGGGCCGACCACCACGGGCCCGTCGCCGAACTGGTCGCCGACCTCCCGCGCAGAGGCCATCGCGTCCTGCACGTTGCCGAGGATGCACACGAGGCGGCGGCCCTGGACCGCGACGAGGGTGTCCACGCCGACCCGTTCCGCCGCACGGCGCAGGCCGTCGACCACGCCGGCCGGGCTGCCCTCGGGCGTGCTGCCCGCGACGACGGCCACCCGGGTTGTGGTGCCCCATCCCAGCGCGGCGGCGCGCGACTGCATCGAGTCGTCAGCCTCGCCACGCAGGACGGCGTCGACGACCAGGCCCTCGAGGCGGGCGTCCCAGGCGCCCCGGGCCTCGGCCGCGTGGGCATAGACCTCGGCGGCCGCGAAGGCGATCTCGCGTGAGTAGCGCAGCACCGACTCGCGCAGCGCCTGCTCCTCACCGGGCTCGGCCAGGGCGGTGGCGTCCTGCTCGACGACGTCGACGACCGACCGCACGAGGTCCAGCGTCTGCCGCAGGGTGATCGACCGGGTCAGCTCTCGCGGGGCGGTGCCGAAGACGTCGGCCGTGACCGGGGTCTGGTCGCCACCCTCACGCAGCCACGCGATGAACGCCGCGATGCCGGCCTGGGCGACCAGGCCGACCCAGGAGCGGTCCTCCGCCGACAGCGCGCGGTACCAGTCGTGGGCAGCCTCCATGCGCCTCGTGGCGCCGCTCGACAGCTCGCCGGCCGCGCGCTCCACCCGCTGGAGGGTGGCGGGAGAGGTGCGCAGGGCCGCAGGCATGCTCGGAGTCTATTTGTATGGGGCCCACAACCGCGTGCACGGTAGCGCGCCCAGGGTTCGGCACGGCTTCACCCGCCGGCCACCGCCGAGTCGCCCGCGGCGGACGGCCGGTTCCTAGCGTCCGGGGGCATGACCAGAACCCTGCCCGTCCTCGCCACCACTGCCGCACTCCTCCTGGCCGGCACCGTCGCCGCGTCGACCGCCGGTGCCGCACCGGCCGCCCGCCCGGGTCCGGGTGCCGGCACCAACCCGGGCTCCGCGCAGTACGTCCGCCAGGCACCCACCGCCCACCCGTTGGTCATCGCGCACCGCGGTGCCTCCGGCTACCGGCCCGAGCACACCACCGCGGCCTACGAGCTGGCGGTGGCCATGGGCGCCGACTACATCGAGCCCGACCTGGTGATGACCAGGGACGGCGTGCTCGTGGACCGCCACGAGCCGGAGATCTCCGGGACCACCGACGTCGCCGACCACCCCGAGTTCGCCGACCGCCGGACGACCAAGGTGCTCGACGGCGTGCGCACCACCGGCTGGTTCACCGAGGACTTCACCCTCGCCGAGCTCAGGACGCTGCGGGCCAAGGAGCGGCTGCCGCAGATCCGCCAGGAGAACACGCTCTACGACGGCCGCTACCCGGTGCCCACCTTCGCCGAGGTGCTGGCGCTGCGGGAGAAGCTCTCGCGGGAGTACGGCCGCCCGGTGGGGATCATCCCCGAGATCAAGCACTCGACGTACTTCCACGCCCAGGGCCTCGACCCCGAGACCGCGCTGATGAAGCTCGTGCGCCGCTACTCGCTCAACCGCCCGGACGCGCCCCTGTGGGTGCAGAGCTTCGAGCTGACCAACCTCGTCGCCCTGCGCCGGGACCACGGCTACCGGGCGAACGAGGTCTTCCTCGCCAGCGGGTCCGGGGCGCCGTTCGACCTGCAGAGCACCGGCGACCCGCGCACCTACGCCGACCTGCTGAGCCCGGCGGGACTGCGCGGCCTGGCGCGCACCGTCGACGGCATCGGCCCGGACAAGAACCTGGTCATCGCGCGCGAGGCTGACGGCAGCCTCGGTGCGCCGACCGGGCTCGTCGGTGCGGCGCACGCTGCGGGCCTGGCGGTGACGCCGTACACCTTCCGCGCCGAGAACACCTTCCTGCCGACCGACTACCGCGTCGGGACCGACCCTGCCGACTTCGGCCGGGCCGTCGACGAGGACGTGGCGTTCATGCGGGTCGGCGTCGACGGGCTGTTCTGCGACCAGCCCGACATCTGCGTCACCGCGCGCAAGCAGTTCCTCGGGCGCGACTGACCCTCAGCGGCACCTCGGCGGAACCGGGCGCTGGGCGCGCGCGAGTCCGTTCCGGCTCAGCCTGCGTGGTCGCGCCAGGAGTGCTGGGGGTCGTAGCCCAGCACGCGTCGCGCCTTGTCGATGCCGAGGAGCGTCTCGTGCTCGCCCAGCTCCTTGCGGACCTCGACACCGGGGAAGACCTCGGCGACGAGGTCCGCACTCGAGCGGCTCATCACCGTGTCGGCGTTGGCGATGACGAACACCTCGACGCCGGGCTCGGTGCGCTCCAGCCCCAGACGCACCGCCTGGGCGCCGTCGCGGGCGTCGATGTAGCCCCAGAGGTTCCACTTGCGCAGCGAGGCGTCGGCGTCGAAGGCGGGGAACGCGGCGTAGTCCTCGGGGTCCATGACGTTGGAGAACCGCAGGCCGACCATCGTCAGCTCGGGGTCCCAGCGGCAGAAGTGCCTCGCCATCTCCTCCTCGAGCGCCTTGTTGAGCGAGTAGGTCGACTCCGGTCGCGGGTCGTACTCCTCGTCGACGGGCACGTAGGGCGGGGGAGTGTCGAACGGCAGCCCGAGCACCGTCTCGCTGGACGCCCAGACGATGCTGCGGATCCGCAGCGCCCGGGCGGCCGCGAACACGTTGTAGGTCGCGGCCGAGTTGTTGGCGAAGGTGGCCGCGTTGGTGCTCAGGCCCGGTGCCGGGATGGCCGCGAGGTGCACGACCGCGTCGACGGGGGTCGGGTGCTCGTCGACGCCGCCGGACAGCGCCTCGAGGACCTGCCCGTAGTCGGTGAGGTCGACCGCCACGAACGGCGTCTCCGGCGAGGCCGGACGGGTCCGGTCGAGCGCCAGCACGTCGTAGCCGCGGTCGGCCAGGTGGGCGACGACGGTGCGGCCGAGCTTGCCGGAAGAACCCGTGACGGCGACCCGGCGGGCGGGCTGGGCGGACTGCGCGGAGGAGGTCATCCGACCATCCTGCCCCAGACGCACGTATGCCGCCCGCTCAGGATGAGCGGGCGGCATACCTGTTGTGCCACACGGAGATCCGTCACTGACGGACGGGTCGGGTCAGGCGGTCAGCTCTCGCCGCCGGCGTTGCCGGAGGTGCCGGCGGTGACGTCGAGCAGGCGGTAGCGGGCCGCCGCCTCGCGCGGGACGGAGCCGTCGATCTCGCCACGCTCGGCGAGCATCTGCAGCGTCCGCACCGCCATCGACGGGCCGTCGATGTGGAAGAAGCGGCGCGCCGCCGGCCGGGTGTCGGAGAACCCGAACCCGTCGGCACCGAGCGACGCGAAGTCACCGGGCACCCACTGCTGGATCTGGTCCTGCACCTGGCGCATGTAGTCGGACACCGCCACGACGGGGCCCCTGGTGTCGCGCAGGCGCTGCGTGACGTAGGGGACGCGGCGCTCCTCGTCAGGGTGGAGGAAGGCGTGCTCGTCGGCGGCGAGGCCGTCGCGACGCAGCTCGGTCCACGACGTCACCGACCAGACGTCCGCCACCACGCCCCAGTCGTTGCGCAGCAGCTCCTGGGCCTCGAGGGCCCACGGGACGCCGACGCCGGAGGCGAGCAGCTGGGCCCGCGGCGCGTCGTCGCCGAGGCCGTCGCTGGTGCCGCGGGCGAACAGGTACATGCCCTTGAGGATGCCCTCGCGGTCGACGTCCTCCGGCTCGGCCGGCTGGCTCATCGGCTCGTTGTAGACGGTGATGTAGTAGATGACGTTCTCGGGGTTGTCGCCGTACATGCGGCGCAGCCCGTCCTCCATGATGTGGCCGATCTCGAAGGCGAACGCGGGGTCGTAGGACACGACCGCCGGGTTGGTCGCCGCGAGGATCGGGCTGTGGCCGTCGGCGTGCTGCAGGCCCTCACCGGTCAGGGTGGTGCGGCCCGCTGTCGCGCCGATGAGGAAGCCGCGCGTCATCTGGTCGGCAGCCGCCCAGATCGAGTCGCCGGTGCGCTGGAACCCGAACATCGAGTAGAAGACGTAGATCGGGATCATCGGCTCGCCGTGCGTGGCGTAAGACGTGCCCGCCGCGGTGAAGGCCGCCATCGAGCCCGCCTCGTTGATGCCGAGGTGCAGGATCTGCCCGTCCTTGGCCTCCTTGTAGGCCAGCATCAGCTCGGCGTCGACCGACGTGTACTTCTGCCCGTGCGGGTTGTAGATCTTGATCGTCGGGAAGAACGAGTCCATCCCGAAGGTGCGCGCCTCGTCGGGGATGATCGGCACGACGCGCTTGCCGAACTCCTTGTCGCGCATGAGCTCCTTGAGCAGCCGCACGAAGGCCATGGTCGTGGCGACCTGCTGCTTGCCGGTGCCCTTCTTGACCACGGCGTACGCGGAGTGGTCGGGGAGCTTGAGCGGCTCGTGCTGGACACGACGTACCGGCAGCGGGCCGCCGAGCTTCTGGCGCCGCTCGCGCAGGTACTGGATGGTCGGGTCGTCCGGTCCCGGGTGGAAGTACGGGGGACGGTACGGGTCCTTCTCGAGCTGCTCGTCGCTGACCGGGATCTTCAGGCTGTCGCGCAGCCCCTTGAGGTCGTCGAGGGTGAACTTCTTCATCTGGTGCGTGGCGTTGCGGCCGGCGAAGTGCGTCCCGAGCCCGTAGCCCTTGATCGTCTTCGCGAGGATGACGGTCGGCTGGCCGTTGTGGTTCATCGCGGCCTGGTAGGCGGCGAACACCTTGCGGTAGTCGTGGCCGCCGCGCTTGAGCTTCCACCAGATGTCCTCGTCGGACCAGTCCTTGACCATCTCGCGGGTGCGCGGGTCGCGGCCGAAGAAGTTCTCGCGGACGTACTTGCCGTCGTTGGCGCGGAAGGTCTGGTAGTCGCCGTCGCTCGTGGTGTTCATGATGTGCGCGAGGGCGCCGTCACGGTCCGCCGCGAGCAGCGGGTCCCAGCCGCGGCCCCAGACGACCTTGATGACGTTCCAGCCCGCGCCGCGGAAGAACGACTCGAGCTCCTGGATGATCTTGCCGTTGCCGCGGACCGGGCCGTCGAGGCGCTGCAGGTTGCAGTTGATGACGAAGGTGAGGTTGTCGAGCTCCTCGCCGGCCGCGAGCTGCAGCAGCCCACGGGACTCCGGCTCGTCCATCTCGCCGTCGCCGAGGAACGCCCAGACGTGCTGCTGGCTGGTGTCCTTGAGGCCGCGGTTGTGCAGGTACTTGTTGAACTGTGCCTGGTAGATCGCGTTCATCGGGCCGATGCCCATGGACACGGTCGGGAACTGCCAGAAGTCCGGCATGAGGCGCGGGTGCGGGTAGGACGGCAGCGCGAGCGGCTGGCCGGCCACGACGTGGCTGTGCTCCTGGCGGAAGCCGTCGAGCTGGTCCTCGGAGAGCCGGCCCTCGAGGAACGCCCGGGCGTACATGCCCGGGGAGGCGTGGCCCTGGAAGAACACCTGGTCGCCGCCGCCGGGGTGGTCGGCGCCGCGCCAGAAGTGGTTGAAACCCACCTCGTAGAGGGTGGCTGCCGAGGCGTACGTCGAGATGTGGCCGCCGACCCCGATGCCGGGGGCCTGGGCGCGGTGGACCATGACGCCGGCGTTCCAGCGCAGGTAGGCGCGGTAGCGGCGCTCGACCTCCTCGTCGCCGGGGAACCACGGCTCGGCCTCGGGGCTGATCGTGTTGATGTAGTCGGTCGCCGTCAGCGACGGCACCCCGACCTGCATCTCCCGAGCGCGCTCGAGCAACTTGAGCATGACGTAGCGGGCCCGCTGGCGACCGCCCTCCTCGATGACTCCGTCGAGGGAGTCGAGCCACTCCTGGGTCTCATCGGGGTCGATGTCCGGGAGCTGGCTGGGGATGCCGTTGAGAATGGGTCCGGCTTCCTCGCGTGCGGCCACGGTGGTGAGTCCTTTCTCGCGCCACGGTCGCGGGGTTGCCTGCGACCAGCACCCATCTTCCCCCTTTCCATGGCGAGGGTCACAACCCGGTCGCCCCTACTGGCCAGTATGCGGAGCACGCGGCAGTGCGCCCGGGGCGCGCGCCGATTTCACCCACGGCTCCCGAGTTGGGAGACTGGGTGCCGATGTCTTCCCTCCTGGTCAACCCCACCACCCCCGGTGAGGACTCCCGCAGTGCGCGTCGTGCCCGGTTCCGTGGCGACATCGAGGGCCTGCGCGCCGTGGCCGTCACCGTCGTCGTGGCGTTCCACGCGGGCCTCGGTCTCGTCAGCGGCGGCTTCGTCGGCGTCGACGTCTTCTTCGTCCTGTCGGGCTTCCTCATCACCGGCCTGCTCGTCGACGAGCTGGCCCGGACGGGGCGCATCTCCCTGACCCACTTCTACGCCCGGCGCGTGCGCCGACTGCTGCCGCTGGCGGCCCTCGTGCTGGCCACGACCGCGGCGGCCACCCAGGTCCTCGTGCCCGCCATCGACCGCGCGGGCGTCGCGGTCGACCTGGCCGCGGCCGCCCTCGGGGTGGCCAACTGGCGCTTCGCCCTCGAGGCGACGCAGTACATGGCCGACACCGACAAGTCGCCGGTCCTGCACTTCTGGTCCCTCGGGGTCGAGGAGCAGTTCTACGTGGTGTGGCCGCTGCTGCTCGTCGTGCTCATCGGCATGTCCGGGGTGGCGCGCAGGTCGTGGGCGGTGGCGTTCCGCCGCATGGCCTGGGCGCTCGGCGGGGTCTTCGTGGTCTCGCTGCTGCTGTCGATCCAGCAGACGAGCTCCGGTGCGGCCGGGGCCTACTACGGGCTCCACACCCGCGCCTGGGAGCTCGCCGCCGGTGGCGGGCTCGCCCTCGTGCGCCCGGTGCTCGGCCAGCTGACCCGGCGCGCGGCCACGGGTGCCGCCTGGCTGGGCGCAGCCCTCGTCGTGGGCTCTGTGCTCCTGATGGACGAGGCCACGCCGTTCCCGGGTCTCGCTGCGGCAGTGCCCGTGCTGGGCACTGTGCTGCTGTTGGTCGGAGGCGTCAAGGCCGGCGACCGGGGGGTCTCGGCGCTCCTGAGCCAGGCCGGGCCGCGGTTCGTCGGGCGCGTGTCGTACGCGTGGTACCTCTGGCACTGGCCCTGCCTGGTCCTCGCCGGGGCGCGGTGGCCAGAGGTCAGTGCCGACGGGGCGGCGTCCCCCGGCAACCACGCCCGGCCGCTGGTGGTGGTCGCGGCCCTGGTGGTGTCGTTCCTCCTCGCCGTGGCCAGCCACTACCTCGTCGAGCAGCCGCTGCGGGCCGCGCAGTTCCTCACCGTCTCGCGCCGCCGGTCGGCCCAGTGGGGTGGCGTCTTCGTCGCGACCTCCCTCGTCGCTGCGTGCGGCCTGGCCGTGAGCACCAAGCTCGCGGGGGAGCAGCCCGTGGCCGCGGTCGCCTCCGTCAAGGCCACCCGCGGAGCCACCGCCCACCTCGCCACCGACGTCGAGGGCCCTCGCACGCCGTCCGACGCGCGCGCGAGCCGGCCGAAGGACAGCACCCCGTGCTACACGGGGTACGCGACCACCGACGCGCCCCCGCCGGAGGAGTGCCGCATCGGGCGGGCCGACGGTGGGAAGAAGACCATCGCCCTGCTCGGTGACTCACACGCGCAGCAGTGGCTCCCGGCGCTCGCCCGGGCGGCCGAGGAGAAGGGCTGGACGGTCTACCACTACGCCAAGCCGTCGTGCACCATGACCGACGTCCCGATCTTCCACGTGCAGGCCAAGGGCCGCTACACCGCGTGCGAGGAGTGGCGTGGCCACGTCCTGGACCAGGTCTCGAAGATCGACGGGCTCGACGCCGTCGTCATCGGGCGCTGGAAGGACTACAAGGACATCGCCCTGCAGGCCGACGGCTCACGGGCGACGCCGGACACCATCGCCGACCTGTGGTCCAAGGGCTCCGCACGGACCTACCCGACGCTGGCGAAGGTGGCGCCGAGGATCGTGGTCATGACCGACACCCCGCGCCCGCCGCACGACGTGCCCGCGTGCCTGTCCCGCACCGAGGACGCGGCCGACTGCGCCTTCGACCGGACCGCGACGACGCACCAGGACGGTGCGCTCCTGGCGGCTGAGAAGGCGGCGGCGCCGAAGGCGTTCCGCACCATCGACCTGACGCCCGTGATCTGCCCGCAGCAGTCGTGCCCGGTCGTGTCGCCGGCAGGGTTGATCATGTACCGCGACTCCAACCACCTCACCGACGGCTACAGCGAGAGCCTCTGGAAGCTCATGGCCTCCGAGCTCACCAAGGCGATGGCCTGACGGCCGGCAGCACCGCGGCGCAGTCTCAGGTGTCGAGGCGCTGCTCGCCGGCGTAGACCGTCAGGCGGGGGGCTCGGGCGAAGCCCACCAGGGTCAGGCCCGCCTCGCGGGCGAGGCCGACCGCGAGCGACGACGGGGCGGACACCGCCACCAGGGCGGGGATGCCGGCCATGACCGCCTTCTGCACGAGCTCGAAGCTGGCCCGGCCGCTCACCACGAGGACGTGCCCGGTCAGCGGCAGCCGCCCATCTCGACCGGCCCAGCCGACGACCTTGTCGACGGCGTTGTGGCGGCCGACGTCCTCCCGCACGACGAGCGCCTGGCCGTCAGCCGTGAACAGGCCTGCGGCATGGAGCCCTCCCGTCCGGTCGAACGCCTTCTGGTGGGTGCGCAGCTCGTCGGGCATCGCCACGAGCGTCGCGGGGGACAGGCGCACGGGGTCGGCGTCCACGGCGTACGGGCGGCGCGTGGTGATGGCGTCGATGCTCGTCTTGCCGCACACCCCACAGGCGCTGGACGTGTACTCGTGGCGCTCGCTGCGCGACAGGTCCAGCGTCGCGCCGGGCGCCAGGGTCACGTCCACGACGTTGTAGGTGGGGGAGCCGGACTCGTCCTCGTCGAGGCAGTGCATCAGCGTCGCCACGTCGGCGGCGTCGCGCAGGGCGCCCTCGGTGAGCAGGTGCCCGATGGTGAGGTCGAAGTCGTCACCGGGCGTGCGCATCGTCACCGACATCGACGTGCCGCCCACGCGCATCTCGAGGGGCTCCTCGACCGCGACGGTGTCGGGCCGGGCTCTCGACACCACTCCGTCGGGGGTCACCTCGAGCCGGACCGCCGGAGTTCGCTGCGTCACCCTGCCCACACCCGCACACTATGCCGACGCCGGACGGGGTGCGCGGTGGCGTCCTGCCGAAGCGCCGGTCCACCGGGCCGCCGCCCGGTTAGGTTGGTGGCGTGAGCGACTCGACCTCTCCCGGGCCCCTGGACGGCACCGTCGACGCGCGGGTGGTGGTGCGGCTCCACGGTGACGGCGGCCTGCCGTGGCGGTCCGTGTCGCCGCGCCTGCGCACTGCCCGCCTCACCGTCGCGGCGTGCGTCCTCACCCCGCTGCTCGTCGTGGCGCTGCTGGTCGCCGTGCTCGCCTGGACGTGGGCCTGGGTCGTGGTCGCGGGACTCGTCCTCGCAGCAGGTGTCGCCGCGTGGGTCGTCACGCGCCAGGTGTCGGCGATCTCGTGGGCTGAGACGGCCGAGGAGCTGGTCGTCCGGCGCGGCCGGCTGTTCCGCTCGCTGGTGTCGGTGCCCTACGGCCGGCTGCAGTACGTCGACGTGCAGTCCGGCCCGCTGGTCCGTCGCCTCGGCATGGCGACCGTCGAGCTGCACACCGCCTCACCGGAGAGCGGCGGTCGCATCCCCGGTCTGCCCACGGCCGAGGCGGAGGCCCTGCGCGAACGGCTCGCCGCCCGCGGCGAGTCCCAGCGCGCGGGACTGTGAGCGACCCGGTGAGCGACCCGGTGAGGGACGGGGTGAGCGACGCGGTGTACGACTCCGTGGACGGGGCCGACCACGGGCCTGCGCCGACGGTCGAAGAGGCCGACTGGCAGCACCTGCACCCGCTGTCCCCGCTGCTGCGCGGCGGCCTCGCGTTCCTCGCGGTGATGGCCTACGTCGCGTCGCAGCAGGCCGACCGGCTCGTGGGTGCCGCGGGCGAAGACCCCACCGACGGGCACCTGGGGTGGGCCGCGATCGGGGTGCTCGTCGTCCTGCTGGCCATCGTCGGCGGCGCCTGGCTGTCGTGGCGGTTCTCCCGCTACCGGGTCACGGCCACCCTCATCGAGCTGCGCACCGGCTTCGTGTTCCGCCAGCACCGGCAGGTGCGGTTCGACCGGGTCCAGGCCGTCGACGTCGGGCGACCGCTGCTCGCCCGCCTGACGGGGTTGTCCGAGGTCGTGGTGCGCTCGGCCGGGGGGCGCGACTCGCACCTCACCCTGGCGTTCCTCTCCGACGCCCGCGCCCAGGAGGTCCGCGAACAGCTGGTCGCGCTCGCCGCCCGCGAGGACGAGCTGTCCCGTCCGCACGAGACCGCCGGCCGCCTCACCGACGAGCCCTTCGCCGACGCCGCCTCGGCCGGGGGGCCAGGACGAGTCGTCGCCGAACAGGTCGCCGAGGGGGTCGTGTCCGTGCCCAACAGCCGGGTCGTGCAGTCGATCCTCTTCACGGGCCAGTCCCTGCTGCTGGTCCTGGCGGTGCCCGCCCTCGTCGGCTCGGTCCTCGGGGGCATCCCCGGGATGCTGGCCTGGCTCGGCCCGACCGCGCTGGCCATCGGGGGCGCCCAGGCCAAGCGGCTCACCCACGAGACCAACTTCGAGGTGGTCCACCAGGGCGACCGGCTGCGGCTGCGCCACGGGCTGACCGACCTGCGCACGACGACGGTGCCGCTGCACCGCATCCAGGCCGTCGAGGTGAGCCAGTCGCTGCCGTGGCGGTTGACCGGGTGGTGGCGGCTGCGGGTCAACGTCGCGGGCGCCGGCCGCGGCGACGACGAGACCGACACGGTGCTGCTGCCGGTGGGCACGCTCGACGAGGCGCTGGCCGTGCTGTCGCTGGTCCAGCCCGGCGCCGTACCCCCCGTCGCGGTGGCCGCCCTGACGGGGCACGGCACGTCCCAGGGGTTCACGACGGCCACCCGACGTGCCCGCTTCCTCGACCCCCTCAGCTGGCGGCGGCGCGGGTATGCCGTGCTGCCGGACCTGCTCGTGACCCGGCGCGGGCTGCTCTACCGCAGCGCGCAGTTCGTGCCGCACGCCCGGGTGCAGTCGCTCGCGGTGACGCAGGGGCCGGTGGAGCGCGCCGCCGGCGTCGCCACCGTCCGGCTCGTCTCCACGCCGGGACCTGTGAGGCCGCTGGTCGCCCACCTCGACAGCGCCGACGCCGAACAGCTGCTGACCGAGCAGGTCGTGCGCTCCGCCCGTGCCCGCAACCGCGTGCACAGCCCGGCAGGCCAGTGGCCGGGGCGTCCACATCGCGGCTGAACAGCGGCGATTCCGTGGACCTGGTTGCGCAAACGGGCCGGACAGAGTGGACTGTGCGCCACAGTGGGGCAGCACGGTCGGCACAGGGTCGACGCCCACGAGGAGAATCGGAGAAGGTACGTGAGCACGTCCGCGCAGACGGCGCCGCAGAGTGGGGCCGGCCGTCTGGGGTTCGCCGCAGGTCAGGTGATCCAGGAGTTCGGCTACGACACGGACGTCGACGACGACCTCCGGTTCGCCATCGAGGACCTCACGGGCACCGAGCTGGAGGACGAGGACTACGCCGACGTCGCCGACGCGGTCCTCATCTGGTGGCGTGAGGGCGACGGCGACCTCGTCGACGCCGTCGTCGACGCCCTGACCAACCTCGCCGAGGGCGCCTTCATCGTGGTCCTGGCCCCCAAGGCGGGTCGCCCGGGCCACGTCCAGGCCAGCGACATCGAGGAGGCCGCCACCACGGCCGGCCTGCACACCTCGGGCACCGTCAACGCCTGCGACGACTGGACCGGCACCCGCCTCGTCGCCCCCAAGTCGGTGCGTCGCTGAGATCGCTGGCAGACTGCCGGCCATGACCACACCGCTGTCCGTCGGGGACGTCGCGCCCGACTTCACGCTCAAGGACCAGAACGGCCAGGACGTCACCCTGTCGTCCTTCAAGGGCGCCAAGAACGTCGTCGTGGTGTTCTACCCCTTCGCCTTCTCCGGCATCTGCACCGGGGAGCTGTGCGAGATCCGCGACAACCTCGGCGCCTTCGTCTCCGACGACGTCCAGGTGCTTGCCATCTCGACCGACCACATGTTCAGCCAGCGCGCCTGGGCCGACAAGGAGGGCTACTTCTTCCCCCTGCTGTCGGACTTCTGGCCGCACGGGGCCGTGGCCGAGTCCTTCGGGGTCCTCAACGAGCAGGCCGGGGCCGCCCTGCGCGGCACGTTCCTGCTCGACCGCGAGGGGGTCGTGCGCTGGACCCTCATCAACGAGATCGGCCAGGGCCGTGACTTCACCGGCTACCACGAGGCGCTGCGCGAGCTGTCTGCCTGACACCTGACCCGGACAGGGCCGGTGCACCGTGTCGGTGCACCGGCCCTGCCGTGTTCTGCCGTGTTCCTACCGCAGGTCCCAGCCGCTACGGCGTGGGCGGCGTGATGCGGATCTGCGCAGCCATGTTGTCCTGCATGGCCTTGGTGACCTTGACCACCGTGCCGTAGCCGACACCGTCGTCGGCGGGGTTGCCGCTGCCCAGCGGGGTGGCCACCCCGATGTCCTCACCGAACAGCTCGGGGATGAGCTTCCCGCGCTGGTCGACGATGCGGACGCTGTAGGGCGCGTTGTCCTGCGAGGGCACCACCGTCGAGGCGTCGGCGTCGCGGTAGAACAGCCGGCCGTCGTCGCGCAGCTCGAACCCGGGGTACCAGCCCTGGTCGTCGGTGAAGGTCGTCACCGCACCCTGGGCCGGGTGGGTGTTGCACTTCTCCACGGTGATCGCGTCGTCGGTCAGGCACTCCTTGAAGGAGTACGAGCCGAAGAGGTTGAACGCCGCGTTGGACGACTGCGGGCGCGACGGCAGGTTCTTCAGCGTCGTCGGGTCCAGGGCTGCCGCGGCGCCGGTGCGGCGCAGCGGGTCGAAGTGGCTGTCCACGATGAGCAGGCCGCCCTTGGCGCCCTCGCTCGGCAGTGACGTGAGGTTGTTGAGGACGTGGTTGGCGCTGCCGTAGGAGGTGTCGCGGTACCAGACCAGGGCGCCGGGGGCGTTGTACCTGATCTTCTCCACCTTCCACGCGCCGCCCTCACCGAGCTTCTGGTACGTGGTGTCGTAGGCGTACTTCAGGCCCTTGTCGAAGCCGTCGGTGTTGCGCCACTCGACCAGGTAGTACTGCGCCTGGCTGGAGGTACCGGTGTCGAGCACCCAGCCGGCCCCGCTCGTGTCGACCCAGGTGCCGACGGTCGCGGTCCAGCCGTTGTTGGCCTCGGCGTCGTCGCTCCAGAGCGTCGAGCCACCCGCGGTGACCGCGAGGTCGTCGACGAACCAGCCCTTGTCCTCGAAGCCGGCGTCGGTGGCATACAGCATCCGCACCTTGACCGTCTTCCCGGCGTACGCGGCCAGGCTGATCCAGTCGTGCTCCCAGCCGTCTGTCGCACCGGTGAGGCCGTACTTCTTGCCGCCGTAGTCCTTCATCCGGCCGTTGGGGTCGGAGTACCCGTCGGGGGTGGACACCTCGGCGCCGGACTCGTCGAAGACCTTCTGCTCCGTCCAGGTCGCGCCACCGTCGGTGGACACCTCGACGAACCCGAAGTCCCAGTCGGCCTCGATGGAGTAGTCGTTCCACATCCAGAACCTGGCGTCGCCGGCTCCGGCGGGAACGGTGACGTCACGGGCGAGGGTGTTCTTCGCCCACGACTGGTCGGCGCTGGAGTACCACATGGTCGACCCGCTGTGCGGTGTCGCCAGGGTCAGGGTCTTGTTGGGCAGGTTGACCTTGATGCCGTCGGCCGTGCCCTTCGGGGTGCGGCTCGTCTGGCCCACGACGACCGTGCGCGACTTGTCGCCGGGGTTGACGACGACCGGGTCGGCCCAGCCGAGGACCCACTTGTCCCAGATGCCCATGTGCGTGGGGATCGACTGGAAGATCGGGCCGGAGTGCGAGCCCGAGCTCATGAGGTCCCAGAAGTCGACGTCGGAGTCGCCGCCGCTGGCGGTGTCGTAGAGGTCCGGCAGGCCGAGGTCGTGGCCGTACTCGTGGGCGAAGACGCCGACGCCGGAGTCCTCAGGTTGGACGATGTAGTTGCTCAACCGCAGGTTGGTCCCGGGGACCGGGGCACCACCGGCGACCGCCGAGGAGTGCGCCCAGATGGCGTACGGGCCCTCGGCGCCGCCACCACCGGACTTGTCCTCGCCGGCGTGGACCAGCACGACGTGGTCGATGACGCCGTCAGGCTCGAAGACGTTGCCGTCACCGTCGACGTCGCCCTGGTCCTCGACGTCGTAGTCGGCCCACGGGAAGCTCGGGTCGGCGGCGGCGAGCGCGGCGACCGCGTCGATGGGGAGCTGGCCCGGCCCGAGGGGGTTGCTCGGGTGGCCCTGCATGTCCTGGATCGCGCCGTACGTCCACTCACCGGTGGCGGGGTCCTGGAAGCAGCGGGTGGCGCCGTAGTAGGCCTCGGAGTGCGGCACGGTCACCCACGGGGTGGCGGCGCCGGTCACCGTGTAGGCGCCCTTGGACATCTCCTCGTACATGTTGCGCATCGTGTAGCCGGAGATGTCGAAGCCGGGCTTGCCGTCCGGGCCCTTGAGGTCGGTGCGGACGCGCTCGGTGATGCCCTGCTTCGTGTAGAGCATCGTGTTGTAGTGCTGGGACGAGAAGTCCTTGACCCACATGGAGTTGTTGTCGAGCAGGTCGGAGTCGGCGGGGTTGGGGATCTGGTTGTGGGTCGGGCCGTTCTGGACGTTGCCCTTGACGCAGGTCTCGGCGCCGAAGCCGTCGGGCACCATCGAACCCGAGAAGTCGTCGTTCGCCGACTCGTTGAACTCGACGAGGATCGTGAGGAGCTTGGCCTCCTGGGTGGTCTTCGCCTGCTTGAACTTGTTCTTGATCGCCTTCGGGCTCCTGCCCGACCGGATCGACTCGGCCTCCGCCTTGGCGAGCTGGCGCGCCGCCACGGGGTTGCCCTTGGCGTGCTTGGCGTCGTAGGCCTTGGCCTTGGCCAGCACCTCCGCGCGGCCCTTCGCCGCAGTCCCGGACTTCACGCTGCTGCCCGCCCGGACGTCGGTGCCGAAGGCCGCCTCCGCACGGGGGGCGACCGTGTTGAGGTAGTAGTCGCCACCGGGGGCGACGGGTGCGCTGGCCGGCGAGGGTGCGGGCGCCGCCGCCGTCGAACCCGAGGCGCCGACGGCCGCGAGGCCGGTGGCGACGAGTGCGACGGTGGGTACGACCGCAGCGGCCCGGAGCGAACGCCCCGTGATCCTGCGTTGCGTCATGTTTCCTCCATGTCTGCCCCGGGCCGTGCGGGTCCGCGGGCGCAGTGGACCCCTGCGGTGGGGTCCGAGTGCCGGGCATACTGCTCCCGCCCGGCCGTTTTGGGAAGGGACAGACGACGTATTCCGCGCAGTCCGGGAAGATTCACCGCTGCCACGCCCCACCTGCAACAATGGCGCCGCACGACCCAGCCGCGGTCGTGCGAGGGCCTGTAGCTCAGTTGGTAGAGCACCGCGTTTACACCGCGGGTGTCGTCGGTTCGAGCCCGGCCGGGCCCACGTGCACCCCACCCTCGCCGACGTCGTCCGCGCCCTCGAGGGCCTCTACCCGCCCTCCACCGCCCAGTCGTGGGACCAGGTCGGCCTCGTGTCGGGTGACCTCGCCCAGCCGGTCGAGCGGGTGGTCTTCGCCGTCGACCCGACGCTCGCGGTGATCGAGGAGGCCCGGACCCTGGGGGCCGACCTCCTGGTCACCCACCACCCGTTGCTGCTGCGGGGCGTCCACAGCGTCGCCACGTCGACCGCGAAGGGCGCGAGCGTCACGGCCCTGGTCGTCCACGACATCGCGCTCTACGTCGCCCACACCAACGCCGACTCCGCCTCGCCGGGGGTCAACGACGCCCTGGCCGAGGCCTGCGGGCTCCGGGAGAGCGAGCCGCTGACGGTGGTCGAGGGCCGCCCGCTGGGCCGGGTGGGGCAGCTCGCGGAACCCACCTCGCTCGAGGACTTCACGACGTCCCTCCAGCGTGCGCTGCCGCGCTCCCCGGGCGGGCTGCGCGTCGCCGGGCCGCCCGACGGCACCGTACGACGCGTGGCCGTGATGGGCGGCGCGGGCGACGACCTGTTCGACGCCGTCCGAGCAGCCGGGGCCGACGTCTACGTCACGGCCGACCTGCGCCACCACCCCGCGCTCGAGGCGCGGGAGGAGGCCCGAGGCGGCACGCCGTACCTCGTCGACGCCGGCCACTGGGCGACCGAGTCGCTGTGGCTGCAGGTGGCGGCGCAGCGGTTGCAGGACGCGCTTGCAGCGACGGACGAGGCGACAACTACAGTGGAGACCCACATTTCCACACTGCGCACCGACCCCTGGGACTTCGTCGTCGGTGCCGAGCCGCCCGGAGGTACGTCCTGAAAGCCGACCCGTCACGCCAGTGGAGGCTGCTCGACCTGCAGGCGATCGACACGCGACTCGACCAGATCGCCCACGCGACGAAGAACCTGCCGCAGCGCGCCCGCCTCGCCGAGCTCGAGCAGCGGGCCGCGGCCCTCGACTCCGAGCTGGTCCGCGCTCGCACCGAGCTCGGTGACATCGAGCGCGAGGTGTCCAAGGCGGAGTCCGACGTGCAGCTGGTCCGCGAGCGGTCCGCCCGCAACCGCTCACGCCTCGACGCCGGCACCGGCTCGGCCAAGGACCTGCAGGCCCTCCAGCACGAGCTCGACTCCCTGGGCCGGCGGCAGGCCGAGCTCGAGGACGTCGAGATCGAGATCATGGAGCGCGCCGAGGGCGCCGAGGCCGAGGTGGCACGGCTCGAGGCCGAGCACGCCACGCTGGCCACCGAGCTCGAAGCCGCCAAGGTCGCCCGCGACGATGCCCTGCGCGAGTACGAGGCAGAGGCCGCCAAGGTCGCTGCCCCCCGCGCCGACACCGTCGCCGGGGTCGGTGAGGACCTGGTCGCGCTCTACGAGAAGATCCGCACCCAGGCCGGTGGCCTCGGAGCGGCGGCCCTGCGCCAACGGCGTTGCGGCGGTTGCCAGCTCGAGCTCAACAACGTCGAGATGAACCGCATCAAGGCGGCCGCCGAGGACGAGGTGCTGCGCTGCGAGGAGTGCCGCCGCATCCTGGTCCGCACCTCCGAGTCCGGCCTCTGACCCGTGGGGCGTGCGCTCGTCGTCGAGGCCGACGGCGGCTCCCGGGGCAACCCCGGTGTCGCCGGCTACGGCGCCCTCGTCCGTAACCCGTCGACCGGTCGGGTCCTCTGGGAGGGTGCGGCACCGCTGGGCCGGGAGTCCAACAACGTCGCGGAGTACTCCGGCCTCATCGCCGGCCTGCGCGCCGCCCAGCGCATCGACCCGGCCGCCGAGGTGGTGGCCCGGCTCGACTCCAAGCTCGTCGTCGAGCAGATGTCCGGCCGCTGGAAGATCAAGCACGAGGACATGCGCCGGCTCGCGCTCGAGGCCCGTGAGGTCGCGGCCGAGCTGAGGCGCGCCGGCGGCTCCGTCGAGTACGGCTGGGTCCCGCGCGCAGAGAACAAGGACGCCGACGCCCTGTCCAACGCGGGCATGGACGGCCGGACCATCGACCGCATGCTCGAGGCGCCTTCGGAGCCGGACCGGCGCGCAGCCGTCGCCGACGAGGACGCGGTGGCCGAGGAGATCGTGCAGGAGATCGTGCAGGAGGTTGTGGAGGAGGTCGTCGACCCGACGCCCGCCGCAGTCCTGCCCGGGCCGGGCCACGGCCCGACGACCCGCATCGTCCTCGTGCGTCACGGCGTCACCGACTTCACGACCGCGGCCCGGCTCGACGGCCGCGGCGGCAGTGACCCCTCGCTCAACGACGCCGGTCGCGAGCAGGCGGCGTCCGCCGGTCGCGCCCTGGCGCACCTGCTCGGCGGCTCGGAGGCGCGGCTGGTCACCTCGTCCCTGGCCCGCGCTCGGGAGACCGGCGCGGCGGTGGGGGAGGCCATCGGCGCCACCCCGGTCGTCGACGCCGCCTGGGACGAGCAGGACTTCGGCGACTGGGACGGCGCGAGCGTGCACGACCTGGCGCGCGAGCAGCCCGACGAGCTCGCCCGCCTGCGCCACGACGCGGCATACGCACGTCCCGGCGGCGAGACCCACGCCGAGCTGGCGGAGCGCGTCCTCGCGGCCTACTCGCGCGTCGTCGCCGCCGGCGGCACCACCGTCGTGGTCTGCCACCGCAAGCCCATCATGGTGGTCCTCGCCGACGTGCTGGGCATCCCGCACGACCGCGTGTGGCGGCTGGCCGCGGCTCCCGGCTCGCTCAACGCCCTCGAGGTCTGGCCCGACGGCACCGTGAGCGTGGTCTTCACCAACCGCACCTGAGCAGCTCAACCGCACGCTCGCCCGACCGCACCCTCGCCCGACCACCATGTGGCCCGCTCGTCTCGCCATGTGGCGGCCGTCCTAGGCTGGCGGCATGAGCTATGCGGGAGACGTCGCGCCCGAGGAGGCGTATGCAGCCCTGGCCGCGGACGAGGACGCCGTCCTCGTGGACGTGCGCACGAGCGCGGAGTGGAGCTACGTCGGGCTGCCCGACCTGACCGCCCTGGGCAAGAAGGTCGTCCTGGTGGAGTGGCAGCGCTACCCCGACGGCGCCGTCAACGGCGACTTCGTCGAGCAGTTGCGCGACGCCGGGCTGCCGGACGGCGCCCCGCTGTACTTCCTGTGCCGCTCCGGGGTGCGGTCGGTCGCCGCCGCCGAGGCCGCCACCGGCGCCGGGCTCGAGCCGTCGTTCAACGTCCTCGACGGCTTCGAGGGACCGCACGACGACCGGGGCCACCGCAGCGTCGCCGGGTGGAAGAACGCGGGCCTGCCGTGGAGGCAGGGATGAGCGAGGGCCGCACCTACCGCCCTGACACCCTCGCCGTGCGAGCAGGACTGGCGCGCAGCGGGTTCGACGAGACCTCCGAGGCGCTGTTCCTCACCTCCGGCTTCGTCTACGAGAGCGCCGAGCAGGCCGAGGCGGCGTTCAAGGACGAGGTCGACCACTTCATCTACTCCCGCTACGGCAACCCCACGGTGACCATGTTCGAGCAGCGGCTGCGCGAGCTCGAGGGCGCCGAGGCCTGCTTCGCCACCGCGTCGGGGATGTCGGCCGTGTTCGTCGCCCTGGCAGCCCTGCTCGGCCAGGGCGACCGCGTCGTCTCCTCGCGCGGGCTGTTCGGCTCGTGCTTCGTGATCCTCGACGAGATCCTGCCGCGCTGGGGGGTCGAGACCGTGTTCGTCGACGGTCCGGACCTCGACCAGTGGCGCGAGGCGCTGTCGGTGCCCACCCAGGCGGTGTTCTTCGAGACGCCGAGCAACCCCATGCAGGAGCTCGTCGACATGCGGGCCGTCTCCGACCTGGCCCACGCGGCCGGGGCGAAGGTCGTCGTCGACAACGTCTTCGGCACGCCGGTCTTCTCCCGGCCCTTGGAGCACGGCGCCGACGTCGTCGTCTACTCCGCCACCAAGCACATCGACGGCCAGGGCCGGACCCTGGGCGGGGCGGTGCTCGGCACGAGCGAGTTCGTCGACGGCCCGGTCAAGAACCTCATGCGCCACACCGGGCCCGCGATGTCACCGTTCAACGCGTGGGTCCTCGTCAAGGGGCTCGAGACGCTCGGCCTGCGCGTGCGGCAGCAGGCCGCCAACGCGCTCGCCGTGGCCGAGGCGCTCGAGGCGCACCCGTCGGTGACGACGGTGCTCTACCCGTGGCTGCCCTCCCACCCGCAGCACGAGCTGGCGCGACGGCAGATGCTCGGGGGTGGCACCGTGGTGACGTTCGAGCTCGCCGGCGGCAAGGCCGAGGCGTTCGCGCTGATGAACGCCCTCGAGGTCGTCGACATCAGCAACAACCTCGGCGACGCGAAGTCGATGGTCACCCACCCGGCCACGACGACGCACCGCCGGCTCACGCCCGAGGCCCGGGCAGCCGTCGGCATCACCGACGGGACCGTGCGCATCTCCGTCGGGCTCGAGGACCCGCTGGACGTCATCGAGGACCTCCTGCGAGGCCTGCCCGGCTAGGGCAGCCAGGCGAGGGCAGCGACGGAGAGCCCGCCGGCGACCAGCGCGCACGCGGTTCCCTGGCCGGCGAGGCGCCACGGGCTCACCGTCAGTCCGCGCGCGCGGCACCGTTGGGCCCAGAGCAGGGTGGCCAGCGAGGCCCAGGGCGTCACGAGCGGCGCGACGTTGACCCCGATGAGCAGGGCCATGAGCCGCTGCGGGGCGTCCGCGGTCACCGACTCGAGCCCGATGTAGGCGGGCAGGTTGTTCGCGACGTTGGCGGCCAGGGCGCCGCTGCCGGCCACGCGGAGGAGGTCGGCAGGCGCCGTGCCCGAGCCGGCCAACGAGGCGAGCAGCGGCTGCAGACCGTGGCGCAGCGCCACGTCGATCACGACGAAGAGGACCGCCACCCCCAGCGCCATCTGCCACGGGACGGAGACCGACCGCAGCCTCCTGCGGTCGCGCAGGGCGACCGCGACGAGCAGGACCACCGCGGCGACGCCGGACACCCAGGCGGGGGAGAGCCCCAGCGCGAAGAGCGGGCCCACCGCGAGGCACACCGCCCCGGCGATGCGCAGCATGACGGCGTCGTGCGGCTCCGGCGGAGCGTCGGGGGCGTAGCGACCGCGCAGGTCGCGGCGGTGGAAGACCCACAGCACGAGCAGGGTGCCCACGACGGCGGCGGTGGCCGGTGCCGCTGCCAGGCGCACGTACCCGGCGTGCCCCACGGACATCTCGTCGAAGCGGTGCAGCGACAGCAGGTTGCTGAGGTTGGAGACGGGCAGGAGCAGGCTGGCGGTGTTGGCCAGCCACAGCGTCGTCATGGCGAACGGCAGGGGCGAGATGCCCAGCTGGGCGGCGATCGCGAGCCCCACCGGCGTCAGCAGCACCGCGGTGGTGTCGAGGCTCAGGAAGACTGTGCAGGCGACTGCGACCACGACGAACAGCAACCACAGCACAGGCACGCGATGGCGTCCGGCTCGGGACGCCCAGTGCCCGGCGACGTCGAAGACGCCCGCGGCCTCGGCGATCTCGGCGACCACCGTGATGGCGACGAAGAAGACCAGGACCGGGACGACCCGGGCCGCGAGGTCGGCGAGCTCGGCCGTGCTCATGCGTGGCTGGTCACTCTCGGGCCGTCGCGTCGAGCACCCACGGCTTGCCGGGGCGACCGGGCGCGGAGAGCGTGACGTCGAACGCGTCCTGGAGCACCTCGACCAGCTGGGGCACGCGGCGTACGTCCCGGCCCACCTGGCAGAGGTGCCGCGCGACCAGCCCGCGGGTGTGCTTGGCCATGTGCGTCGCCCCCGGCACGCGAACCTGCACCCAGCGGTCGGCGAGGTCGTCCTGGGGGACCCAGGCCGCGGCGTACGTGCTGGAGCGGCAGTCGACGACGACGCCGCGCGAGGCGGCCTGCGGCAGCACCCGGCCGAGCTCGGGCTTCCACACGGAGGCGAGCGGGCCGACGCCCGGGAGGTTGACGGCCATGGACAGGCGGTAGGGGACGATCGCATCGGTGGGGCGCACGGCGCCGTACAGGGCCGACACGACGACGAGCCAGCGGTTGGCCCGGCGCCGGGCGGCCACGTCGAGGGACGGGTAGTCCAGGGCGTCGTAGAGCACCCCCGTGTAGACCTGCGCGGCCGGCAGCGTGGCGGCCGTGGCCAGCCTGGTGTTGCGCGCCATGTCGTCGGCGAGGTTGGGGCTGACCCCGAGGATCTCCGCCGCACCGGGCCGTGCGCTGACCTCGGCGAGGGCGCCTGCGACCTGCGCGCGGGTGGCGCCCAGCTCCGGGAAGCTCAGGCGGTCGCCGTCGAGGCGGCGCCCCCGGGCCCGGCCCGTCTTCGACTCCGACGGGGGCAGGAGGATGAGCACGAGGGCAAGACTAGGTCGGCGGGCAGGGCGGCACCCCGCTGGGTAGGTTGACGCCATGCCCCAGCGCCGAATCCAGGTCCAGCGGCCCGTCGCCGAGCGCGCGGTCGCCCAGTCCACCGAGCTGCAGGCGCGCTTCGCCGCGATCCGCGCCGAGGCCGGTGTGCCGGAGGCGTTCCCGCGCGAGGCGGAGGCGGAGGCCGAGCGGGTCTCGTCGTCGCCCGACCTGCCCGACCGCGACGAGACCGCGGTCGCGTTCCTCACCATCGACCCGCCGGGGTCGATGGACCTCGACCAGGCCCTGCACATCGAACGGCTCGGCGACGGGCACCGCGTCCGCTATGCCATCGCCGACGTACCCGCCTTCGTGCGCCCCGGCGGGGCCCTCGACGCCGAGACCCGCCGGCGCGGCCAGACGGTCTACGCCCCCGACGAGCGCACCCCCCTGCACCCGCCGGTGATGAGCGAGGGTGCCGCGAGCCTGCTGCCCGGGCAGGTGCGGTCGGCGTTCGTCTGGGACCTGCAGCTCGACGGCGAGGGCGAAGTCGTCGAGACCGCCCTGTACCGCGCCCGCGTCCGCAGCACCGACCGGCTGGACTACGTCGGGGTCCAGAAGGCGCTCGACGCAGGCGGGGCCGACGAGCGGCTGGAGCTGCTCAAGGAGGTGGGACTGCGACGGCTGGAGCTGGAGCGTCGTCGCGGCGGCGCCAGTCTGCCCATGCCGGAGCAGGAGGTGACCGAGGACGAGAGCGGCCACTACCGCCTGCACTTCCGCCCCCCGCTGGACGTCGAGGACTGGAACGCCCAGGTCTCCCTCATGACCGGTATGGCCGCCGCCCAGCTCATGATCAAGGCCGGCGTGGGCATCCTGCGCACGATGCCGGCCCCGGACGCCGACGCCGTGGGACGGTTCCGGCACGCGAGCCGCGCCCTGGGCGTCGAGTGGGCCAAGGGCACGCCGTACGGCGAGTTCCTCCGCACGCTCGACCGCACCAACCCGAAGCACCTCGCCCTCATCCACGAGGCGACGGCGCTGTTCCGCGGGGCCGGCTACACCCCCTTCGACGGCGAGGTGCCGGCCGAGCCCGAGCACGCTGCCGTCGCCGCGCCGTACGCCCACGTCACCGCACCGCTGCGTCGCCTCGTCGACCGGTTCGGGCTGGCCGTCTGCGAGGCCGTCGCCAGTGGACGGGACGTGCCGGGCTGGGCCAGGGAGGCACTCCCGTCCCTGCCCGAGGTCATGGCCGCTTCCGACAAGGTGGCCTCGGCGGTCGAGCGGGGCTGCGCCGACGCGGTCGAGGCCGCCGCGCTGGAGGACCAGGTGGGGCAAGAGTTCGACGCCATGGTGGTCGACCAGCGCGAGGCGGACCGGGCCGTCGTGCAGGTGCAGGACCCGGCCGTGCTCGCCAACGCCACGGGAGCCCACGAGCTGGGTACGCGGGTGCGGGTGCGTCTCACGGAGGCCACGGTGGCCACGAGCACGGTGCGGTTCGCGATCGTCGGCTGAGGTCCGCAGGGTAGGGGGCTCAGCCCCCTGACGGCCCTTCGGTGCTGTTCGCGGTGGCCGTGGTCGTCGTGTTCGCGGTGGCCGTGCTGGTCGTGGCGGCGGTCGTGGTGGTGGCGGCGGTCGTGGTGGTCGCTGAGGTGGTGGTCGAGGGGCTGGTGGCGCACGGGTCGGGGATGACCGTGGTGGGACTCGAGCTGCTCGAGGGAGATGCGGTCGGGCTGGTCGTGCTCGACGTGCTCGTCGAGGCACTGGTGGTGGGGCTGCTCGGGGTCGGGCAGGTCGTGCTGGACGAGGACGGGGTCGTCGTCGGCGGGGACGTGGTCGATGACGTCGGGGAGGACGTGGTCGATGACGTCGGGGAGGACGTCGGGGAGGACGTCGGCGACGTGGTCGAGGCCGTCGGAGCGCTCGTGGTGGTCGTGGACGGTGGCCGTGTGGTGGTCGAGGTACCAGTGTCCGTCGAGCTGCTCGAGCTGCTCGAGGGGCGCGTGGCCGTGGTCGTCGCCGTGGTCGTCGCCGTGGTCGTGGTCGGCGCAGCGGAACCCGTCGTCGTGGCCGGGGCGGCGGCGACCTGGGGGACCGCGCCACCGGGCGTCATGGTGGGAGCCAGGCGGAGCACGTCGGCGAGGTAGGCCGCCGAGTGGTTGTAGGACAGGATCGCCGAGCGCAGGCCGGGAGCGGTGGCGAGGTCGCGCCCGCCGGCGCACAGGTAGGCGGCCGCCGACCACGCGCTGTCCTCGACGTTCTGGGGGTCACTGGTTCCGTCGCCGTTGCCGTCCCGGCCCCAGCGGGCCCAGGTGGAGGGGATGAACTGCATCGGGCCGACAGCCCGGTCCCAGGTCGTGTCGTGGTCCCAGCGGCCCCCGTCGGTGTCGGGGATGGCTGCATACCCGTGGCCGTCCAGCACCGGGCCCAGCACGGCGGGCACCGCTCGGTGGTGGCTGTCGAGGCCGCGGCCGGCGAGCGAGCCGGACTCGACCTGGCCGATGGCGGCGAGCAGCCCCACGGGCAGGTGGCAGGCGGTCGGGACCGAGGACGCGGCGGAGCGGTAGGCGCTCCAGAGGACCTCGGGCACCTGCGTCGGACCGACGAGCGGTGGCACGGCCCGGTCTGCGGAGGTGACCACGGACCCGGTGACCACCAGTGGAGCCCCGAGCCGCGTCTGCACGACCTGCACGAAGTCCAGCGCTCCTGCGCGCCGCTGGCCCACGAGGAGGTCGCGCTGCGTCACGTCCCAGTCGTCGGCGCGGCTCGACCCCACGGCGGCCTCGGACGTCTCGGCGGGCGACGCGGTCGCACCGGCGGAGGAGGGGGGACCGGAGGCGGCTCCGCCACCGAAGAGCAGCGCGCCCCCGAGCAGCAGGGCCGAGGCGGCAGTGGTGGCGGGGCGGCTCACCGACAGCCGGACCACGCGAGGCCCAGGGCCGTGCGGTGTGTCGGCCATCAGTCCTCCCACCAGGTTGGCCGTCGTGCGCGCTGCGGGGATGCGGCCTTCCGGACGCCCCCGTCGCGCGATGGTAAGCACGCCACCCGCGCCGTGGCGACCCCCTCCTGCACGGTATTTCGCACCTGTGGGACTGGTGTGGCGGAAGGGGTGGGTGTGGCACCTCCGGCTGCCCTATCCTTGCTCTCGGATGAGTCGGCCAGGCGGTCGCGTCGGTGGGCAACCACCGCCGAGGAACGTCCGGGCTCCACAGGGCAGGGTGGTGGCCAACAGCCACCCGGGGTGACCCGCGGGACAGTGCCACAGAGAACAGACCGCCACGGTGGACCACGCAGCCCTCGGGCCGCGCAGGCACCGTGGTAAGGGTGAAACGGTGGTGTAAGAGACCACCAGCGGGCCAGGTGACTGGCCCGGCTAGGTAAACCCCACCCGGAGCAAGCTCAGACAGTGTGCGTTCGAGGGCGGCCCGCCCGAGCACACGGGTAGAGCGCTGGAGGCAGTCGGCAACGGCTGTCGTAGATGGATGACCGTCACCGGGAGCCGGGCAACCAGCTCCCGGGACAGAACCCGGCGTATCGGCCGACTCATCCCCCGCGGCCCGCGGTGGGAACTGCTGAGCGCACCTCGAGAAGAACTTCTCGGGGTCGATGTCGAAGAGCCCCGTTGCCGTTCGACGTGTGTGCAAGAGAGCATGACCCGCCCGAATGGAAGGACCACCTGAGATGCCTCGCTTCATGGGATTCGTCAAGATGGAAGAAGGATCGGGCGCGCCGCCGCAGGCGCTGTTCGACGCGATGGACGGCTACATCGGCGAGCAGGCCGCCAAGGGCGCGTTCCTCGACGGGGGTGGCCTCTTCGGCACCGAGGACGCCGTGAACTTCGTCGTCCGCAAGGGCGAGACCTCACGTGTCGACGGCCCCTTCGCAGAGGCCAAGGAGGTCGTCGGCGGATGGGCCATCCTGCAGTACGACACCCTCGAGGAGGCCATCGAGGGGCAGCGCGAGTTCGCCGACCTGCACGCGAAGTACTGGCCCGAGTGCAACATGGTCGCCACCCTGCGCCAGATCTCCGAGGCAGCGCCGGAGGCCGCCGACGCCTGACCGCGGTCGGCCACCCCCAGCCGGGGCGGACGCCGCCTGTGGGCGACGTCCGCCCCCTAGGCTGAGGACGTGCCAGGCGAGACCCCGACTGTCGCGGCGATCACCACCGCCTGGCGGCGGGAGTCGGCGCGGATCGTCGGCGCCCTCACCCGGATGACGCGCGACGTCGAGCTCGCCGAGGACCTGGCGCAGGACGCCCTCGTGGCCGCACTCGAGCAGTGGCCGCTGACCGGCGTCCCGATCAACCCCGCCGCGTGGCTCATGACGACCGCCAAGCGCCGGGGGATCGACCACTTCCGTCGTGCCGACAACCTCCGTCGCAAGACCGAGGAGCTGGGGCAGGCGCTGGTCGCGGGAGAGGAGGAGCAGGTGCCCGACCTCGACGCCCAGGTCGACCACATCGAGGACGACGTGCTGCGCCTCATCTTCCTGACCTGCCACCCCTCCCTGAGTGCGGAGTCGCGCGCCGCGCTCACCCTTCGCCTCGTCGCCGGCCTCACCACCAGTGAGATCGCCAGAGGTTTCCTGTCCTCGGAAACCGCCATGGGACAACGGATCTCGCGGGCGAAGAAGACGCTGTCGGAGGCCCGCGCAGACTTCGAGCTCCCCACGGGCACAGAGCGGGACGCGCGCCTCGATGACGTGATGGCGGTGATCTACCTCGTCTTCAACGAGGGCTACTCGGCTGCCGCCGGTGAGGACTGGATGCGGCCGGAGCTGGCGAGCGAGGGCATCCGGCTGGCGCGGATGCTGGCCGAGCTCATGCCCCTCGAGCCCGAGGTGCTGGGACTCCAGGCGCTGCTGGAGATCCAGGGCTCGCGTCTCGCCGCGCGGCTGGACGACGACGGCGCGCCGGTGCTGCTGGAGGCGCAGGACCGGACCCGGTGGGACGAGCTGCTCGTCCGGCGTGGGCTGGCCGCGCTGCGTCGGGCCCAGGCGCTCGCCGTGCGTGGCAGACCCATAGGGAAGTACTTCCTCCAGGCGTCGATCGCAGCGCAGCACGCGCGCGCTCCACGGGCGGAGGACACCGACTGGCGCCAGATCGCGAGGCTGTACGACGTCCTGGCCACGGCGGCGCCGGGGCCGGTGGTCGAGGTCAACCGCGCGGTCGCCCACGGACGGGCGTTCGACCCCGCAGCCGGGCTGGCCGTGCTCGCGGGGCTCACCGGGGACGAGCTCGGTGGCTCGCCCCTCCTGCCCAGCGTGCGCGGCGACCTGCTCGAGCGGGCGGGCAGGCACGCCGACGCAGCAGCCGCCTTCAGCGAGGCGGCTGCCCTGTCCCGCAACGAGGCCGAGCGCTCGGTGCTGCGGCGGCGGGCAGAGGAGAACCTCGCGAGCGTGTCGAAACCCGGCTGACCCGTTCGACGTACGGGGGAAGACGTCCCACACCGAGGAGAGACCATGCCCAACCGGACCAGCGCCAGGACCCCAGCCAGCACCACGAGCGGCACCCGCTTCGTCACCTCCGCCGACGGCACCGCGATCGCGTACGACGTGACCGGGACCGGACCAGCCGTGGTCGTGGTCGAGGGCGCCCTCTGCCAGCGGACGATGGGCACGGCCAAGGCCCTCATCCCGGTGCTGTCGCAGGACCATGCGGTCCACGCCTACGACCGGCGCGGTCGCGGCGAGAGCGGTCCCGGCACGGCGCCGTACTCGGTCGAGCGGGAGGTGGAGGACCTGGTGGCCGTCCTCGAGGCGGCGGGTCCCGGGGCGTTCGTCGTCGGTGCCTCGTCGGGGGCCGCGCTGGTGCTCGAGGCGTTGCGGGCGGGCGTGCCGATGGGCAGGGTCGCGCTGTACGAGGTGCCGTTCATCGTCGACGGCAGCCATGCACCCCACGGCGCCGACCTCGGCGCGCGGACCCAGAGGCTGGTCGACTCCGGTCGACGGGGCGAGGCGGTCACGCTGTTCCTGCGCACGGTCGGCGTGCCTGCGACGGGGGTGGCGCTGATGCGCCTGATGCCGGTCTGGAAGAAGCTGTGCGCCGTCGCGCACACCCTGCCCCACGACTACGCGATCGTCCTGGACCACCAGCAGGGAGAGCCGCTCCCGGACGGCTACGTGGCGGGCGTCACGGTGCCGGTGCTGGTACTCGTGGGCGGAAAGAGCCCTGCGTACATGAAGAACGCGCAGGCCGCGGTCGCCGGTGCGCTGCCGGACGCAACGCTGCGGGAGCTGCCCGGCGAGTCGCACATGGTGCGGGGCAGGGCCACGGCGCCTGCACTGCAAGAGTTCTGGGAGAGCTGAACGGGCTCCGGGCGAACCGGGCAACCGGGCAACCCCGGCTTCCGCGGCACCCGTCGCCTGGGGCGGGGCCCCGCGCGGGCCTCGGCTACCAGCCGCCTCCGCTGCCGCTGGACCCGAAGCGGTCGTCCCCCCTCTGCTGCCTGCTCGCCCGGTCGGACCAGTCCTGCCAGTCGTCCGCCTTCGGCTGGTAGCGGCGTCGCCGCACCACCGCAGCGATGGTCCCCATCACCAGCAACAGGACGAGGAACGGCAGGAGAACCCAGAACGCGACTGTCCAGAACACGGCGATCACCCCTTCAGGCCGGCACCACCAGTCTCCCGCGGGGGCGAATACCTGGGTATGGCTCGGTGTGACCATCACGCGTTCGTGCGTATGGCGACGGACCCGGACGACTTTGAAGCGCCACCCACGCCCTGGCGTGGGTGGCGCTTCAAGCTCGAGGGCACGGTGGCCGCCGCAGGTGCGTCGGGAGAGCCGGGCGCGCGGCAGTCCTTGCTACAACGCGCAGCTGGGCTCGGCGGGGGTGTTGATGCAGGCGGTCACCAGGCTCTGCAGGCTGGCCTGCTGCCAGGTGTTCCAGAAGTCGCCGTGGGCGGAGCGGCCGTCGGTCGTCCCGGCCATCGAGTCGGACGACAGCCCCACGTCGGTGCCTGCGCCGATGTACTTGAACTGCAACGACTCCCGCAGCGAGATCATCTTGTAGGGGAAGCCGGTGGGGCACGAGACGACGCCGCTCTTCTTGGTGGAGTAGGCGTAGTGGGCGTTGTCCGTGGTGTTGCCGACCGTCGTCGTGTAGTGGCGCGGCCGCACGCCGTCCCAGCAGTTCGGGAAGTCGATGTGCAGCGTCAGGGTCTTGCCGGGGGAGCCGTCGGCACCCAGGCAGCTCGGGACGGACAGCGAGGGCGCGACCGGCATGTACTGCCCGCACGTCCACGCGTACCGGGTCCCGATGAGTCGGGTGTCCGCCGGGAACGCCATACCCGGGCCGGTGTCCGGGCCGCCGACGCCGGTGAAGGGGCGGTAGTAGGCGGTGAAGGCCTGCACGGGGATGGTCTGGCGGGTGCCGGTGGTGTAGCGCAGCGTGGGGGTCCAGTACCCGGCGGTGTCGCTCAGCTCGCGGCAGTTGGTGCCCTTGCTCACGAGGTCGGCGTAGTTGGCGAAGTTGCCCTTGGACAGCCAGCCGTTGTTGCCGAAGAACTGGTGGGTGTGGACCATCGCCATGGTCTCGTTGTGGTGGACGATCGGGTCGACGGCAGCGGTGCCGGTGGTCTGCTTGCACTTGACCTTGAGCAGGGCCGAGGCGGAGGAGGCGGAGCCGACGAGGCCGGCGAGGACGAGGGCTGCGGCGAGGGCGGCAGCGGAGAGTCTGCGGTGCATCTGGGTGTCCTTGGTACGGCGCCACACGGGCGGGCAGGGGGAGTGGCCGCGCTCGGGACCAGCCCGAGGGGGGGTCACGGCCATGGCCGAAGGTAGCCGCGGTGGGCTGTCGCCCGACTTCGTACCAGCCGGCAGGCGGCCGAACGATCGACCGGTCCCAGCCCAACGGTGGAGCGCTGCGGACGGATCTGGCAGGCGACGGCAAAGAGTTGGTCAACCGCCGACCCGGCGTGCTCTCGCGGGTGTATGGCGCAAGGTTGCCCCCGCCTGCACGAGGCAGACGGGGGCGACCAGGTCGTCGACCGGGAGCAGGGGGCTCCCGGACGACCGCGCGATGCTACCCCTCGGAACGCCCGTTCCGCTCTGACGAAACGCCGCATGGGGCATAATCGGTAGCGGTCAAAGCGTGGCCTTCCCCGCCCGGGCGCATCAGGTGCCCGGGTGTCGCAGAGGAGACCACGTTGACACCCGAGACCGGCAGCTCCCGCGCCGCCATGACGTTCGACCTGCACGTCGGCGAGGAGCGGTGGTGCTGGTCGGCGTCGCTGCGCGAGCTCCTCGGCGTCGCGCCCGACGAGCCGGCCACGACCTCGCGGCTGTTCGCCAACGTCGCCCACGACGACCTGGCTGCCACCTGGTCGGCGTTCCGGGAGGCGACCCGGCGTGAGGGGACGTTCTCGTTCACGTTCGACCTGCGCGACGCCCGGCACCGCCTGTGCCGGGTCGTGATGGCCGGGCACAGCATCGCCCGGGACGGCACGGTCGAGGAGCTGTCCGGCTTCCTCGTCGACATCACCGAGACGCTGCGCGCCAACGAGCAGCACGCCGTCGAGGCGTCCAGCGTCCACCGCGCCGCCATCGAGCAGGCCAAGGGCGCCCTCATGCTGAGCTTCGGCATCTCCGACGAGGCGGCCTTCGAGATCCTGCGTGCGGAGTCCAACCGGCACAACCTCAAGCTGGCCGTGGTCGCCCAGCGGATCACCGCACGCCTCAGCGACCCGGTGTTCGCCCGGGAGGACCCGGTGAGGTCGCTGCTCGACATCCTCAAGACGCTGCCCCTGCCGGAGCGGCCGTCGGCGCTGTCGCCCGAGGAGCCCGCGCCCGGCACGTCCGTCTGACCCGGCCTCCGCCGCTGGGCGTGCGGCCCGAGGAGCACCTGCCCCCGCACGAATCCGCGGGCCGCACGTCCCTTCAGTTCCCACCCGACCCCACCGTCAAACGCAGTGGGGACGCGCAGTTTGCAGTATGGCCACCGGCGGTGGGTCGCTCCGAGAATGGCTCCATGGTTCGCCAGGCCGTGCTCGACGGGATCGCCTCGATCGTGACGGCCTCCATGCTCGTGGCTGCGTGGGCGGCCGGGCGGCACGGCGGCCTCTGGTGACCTGACGCGTACGGTGCGGGCGCCGGCCCCGCGTCATACCGTGGGGCCATGCGGATCACCCACCTCGGCCATGCCTGCCTCCTCGTCGAGATCGGCGACGTGCGCATCCTGCTCGACCCGGGCACGTTCTCGCCGGCGGCAGCCGACCAGCGCGACCTCGACGCAGTCCTGGTGACCCACCAGCACGCCGACCACCTCGATGTCGACCGGTTGCCCGACCTGCTGGCGGCCAACGACGGCGCGCAGCTGCTGGTCGACCCGGAGTCGGCGGAGCTGCTGCGCGGCAAGGGGATCGAGGCGCAGCCGGTCGCGGGCGGCGACACCGCCACGGTCAAGGGCGTGACCGTCACGGGGGTGGGGGAGATGCACGCCCTCATCCACGACGAGGTCCCGAGGATCCACAACACCGGCATGCGGCTGTCCGCCGACGGTGAGCCGACGTTCTTCCACCCCGGCGACGCGCTCGACGCAGAGCCCGGCCAGGTGGACGTCCTCGCCTTCCCGCTCAGCGCCCCCTGGTCGCGCAGCCGGGACATGACCGCGTTCCTGCGCCGCCTCGAAGCGCCTCATGCGGTGCCGATCCACGACGCGATCCTCAGCGACGTGGGGCGCAAGCTCTACCTCACCCAGGCGGGCAACCTGGGCTGCGCCACGACCCGCATCCACGACCTCGCCGGCGGGCGCAGCGAGGACTTCACCACCTGAGCCGCGCGGCTTCGCTAGCGTCAGGGCATGCCGGACGACCAGATCGCCCTCCGCCTGCGGGGCCTGACCAAGCGCTTCGGGGCGATGACCGCGGTCGACCGCCTCGACCTCGACGTGCCGCGGGGCTCGTTCTTCGGGCTGGTCGGGCCGAACGGCGCAGGGAAGACCACCACGCTGTCCATGGCCACCGGGCTGCTGCGCCCCGACGCCGGCAGCGCCCACGTGCTCGGGACCGACGTCTGGGCCGACCCGGTCGCCGCCAAGGCCCGTATCGGCGTCCTCCCGGACGGCCTGCGCCTGTTCGACCGCCTCACCGGGCTCCAGCTGGTCGCCTACGCCGGCCTCCTGCGCGGTATGGAGCGTGGGCTCGTCGCCCAGCGCGTCCGGGAGCTGCTCGCGGCCCTCGGCCTCACCGAGGCGCAGGACAAGCTCGTCATCGACTACTCCGCCGGCATGACGAAGAAGATCACCCTCGCGTGCGCCCTCGTCCACGCGCCCCGGCTGCTCGTCCTGGACGAGCCGTTCGAGGCGGTGGACCCGGTGTCCGCCCGCACCATCCGGGGCATCCTGGAGGACTTCGCGGCCAACGGCGGCACCGTCGTGCTGTCCAGCCACGTGATGGACCTCGTCGAGCGGATCTGCAGCCACGTCGCGATCATCGCCGGCGGCCAGGTCCGGGCCGTCGGCACCGTGGACGAGGTCCGCGGCGGCATGAGCCTCGACGACAGGTTCCTCGACCTCGTCGGGGGGAGCACGGACGTGGAGGGGCTCGCGTGGTTGCGCACCTCCTCCGACTGAAGCTCCACCTGCTGCGCAACGGCCTGCGCCGCAGCCCGGCGGCGCTGATCGGCATGGTCCTCGGGGTGCTCTACGGCGGGGGCATCGTCGTCGCCGTGGTCAGCGGTCTCATCGCCCTGCGCTTCGCGCCGGACGCCGAGCTCGCACGCGCCCTGGTCGTCGTGGGCGGTTCGGCCACGGTCGCCGGCTGGGCGCTCCTGCCGGTGGTCCTGTTCGGGATCGACCCCACCCTCGACCCCGCACGCTTCGCCACCTTCTCCGTCCGTGAGCGCACGTTGGCGCTCGGCCTGGCCCTCGGAGCCCTCGTCGGGCTGCCCGGCGTGGCCACCGTCGTCGTCGTGCTGGCCACCGTCTTCACCGGCTCGCGCACCCCCGTGGCCGCCCTGGTCGCCCTCCTCGGTGGCGTCCTCGGGCTGGCCACCTGCGTGCTCGTGAGCCGCATCGTCGCCGGGGCCTCCTCGACCGTGCTGGCGACACGTCGCGGTCGGGACGTCGCCGGGGTCGGCGGCCTGCTCGTGCTGCTCAGCCTCGGCCCGGTCGCCGGGCTGGTCAACGACGGGGGCATCACCGTCGCCGGCCTCAAGACGCTCGGCCACGTGCTCGCCTGGACCCCGCTCGGCTGGGCCTGGGCGGCGTCGGGTGACGTCGTGGCCGGTGACTGGGGCGTTGCCGGTATCCGCCTCCTCCTCGCGGCGGCCCTCTGCCTGGTCCTCTTCGCGGTCTGGGAGCGGCTGCTCGTGGCAGTGCTGCGCAACCCGCACTCCACGGCCGCCAGTGGCTCTGGTTGCGCTCGCCGCGGCCTCGGCCTGTTCGCGCGGCTGCCCGGTACGCCCATGGGGGCGATCGCCGCGCGGGCCGGCACCTACTGGCTGCGCGACCCACGGTTCAACTTCCCCGCCATCATGACCACCCTGCTGCCGGCCGGCCTGCTCTTCCCCGGCCTGGCGGGCTCCCACCTGGCGCTCGCGGCGATGCCGCTGGTGTCCGCCTACCTCATCGGCTGGGGGCAGCACAACGACGTCGGGTACGACTCGACTGCCTTCTGGCTCCACGTCGCCTCCGGCGTCGACGGGGTCGCGGACCGGGTGGGTCGGCTGTTCCCCTCCGCGGTACTGGCGTTGGTGTGCGTCCCGGGGTACGCGGTGCTCGGCCCGCTCGTGGGCGGCTCGTGGGCGCTGCTGCCGGCATCGCTCGGCGCAGGGATCGGCCTGGCCCTCAGCGGGTTCGCGGTGGCGTGCGTGACCAGTGCGGTCAAGCAGTACGCCGTGCCGGTGCCGGGCGAGAGCCCCTTCAGCAGCAGGCCGGGGTCGGTGGGGGTCACCTTCGCGGTGCAGACGGTCTGCGGCGGCGCCGTGGTCGTGCTGTCGCTGCCGGTCCTGGTCCTGGCCGGCCTGGCCTTCTTCGGCTGGCACTGGGCCGCCTGGGCGGCACTGGTCGTCGGGCCCGTCGTGGGAGTGCTGGCCTTCGTCGCCGGGGTTCGCCTCGGGGCGAGCCTGTTCGCTCGGCGCCAGGCCGACCTGCTCCAGGACCTCGTCTCGATGGCCTGACCCCCCGAACCGCCCGGGTCCGCTCGGGTCGAGGCGTCAGTGGTGGCGGCGGTCGTGCTCCTCCTGGGCGAGGTGCGCGGCGCCGATGATGCCTGCCTTGTTCTGCAGGGTCGCGGCCACGATCGGGGTCCTGAGCTTGAGCAGCGGCAGGAACTGCTCGGCGTCCTTGGACACCCCGCCGCCCACGACGAACAGGTCCGGCCAGAGCAGCGCCTCGACGTGGCTGTAGTAGCGCTGGAGCCGCTTGGCCCACTCCGGGTAGCTCAGATCCTCCTTGTCCTTGACCGAGGAGGCGGCCCTGGACTCGGCGTCGTAGCCGTCGATCTCGAGGTGGCCGAGCTCGGAGTTGGGGATGAGCTTGCCGTCGTAGATCAGGGCCGAGCCGATCCCGGTGCCCAGGGTCGTCATGACGACCAGGCCCTGGTGCCCCTTGGCTGCGCCGTAGTGCATCTCGGCCACGCCGGCGGCGTCGGCGTCGTTGACCAGGACGATGTCGTGCCCGAGCTTCGCCTCGAGCATCGGCTCGGCGTCGAAGTCGAGCCAGGATTTGTCGATGTTCGCGGCCGAGCGCACCACGCCGTGGGTGACGACACCGGGGATGGTGACGCCGATGGGGGAGTCACCCCGGACGTCCTCGAAGTGCTCGACCACCTGGTTGATGACGTCGGCGACCGCCTCGGGCGTCGACACCACCGGGGTGTCGATGCGCAGCCGCTTGGCCGCGAACGTTCCCTCGGACAGGTCGACCGGCGCACCCTTGATCCCGCTGCCGCCGACGTCGATCCCGAGCGGGAGTCCCTGCTTCTCGTGCTTGGCCATGGTGTGCCGCCTCCTTGCGGCCGCCGTGCGTCGGGGTGGAGCTGGTCAGGGCAGGGTCAGGATCTCGTTGCCGTGCTCGGTGATGAGGATGGTGTGCTCGAACTGCGCCGAACGTCGGCGGTCCTTGGTGACCACGGTCCAGCCGTCGTCCCACATCTCCCAGTCGGGCGTCCCGAGGTTGAGCATGGGCTCGATGGTGAACGTCATGCCCGGCTCGATCACCGTGGCGTACGAGGGGGCAGCGTCGTAGTGGGGGATGACCAGGCCGCTGTGGAACGACCGGCCGATGCCGTGGCCCGTGAAGTCGCGCACGACGCCGTAGCCGAAACGCTTGGCATAGCTCTGGATGACCCGGCCGATGATGTTGATCTCCCGGCCCGGGACCGCTGCCTTGATGCCGCGCATCATCGCCTCGCGGGTGCGCTCGACCAGCAGGCGGGACTCCTCGTCGACGTCGCCGACGAGGTAGGTGGCATCGGTGTCACCGTGCACGCCACCGATGTAGGCGGTGATGTCGATGTTGACGATGTCGCCGTCCTCGAGCGGGCGGCTGTCCGGGATGCCGTGGCAGATGACCTCGTTGACCGACGTGCACAGCGACTTCGGGAAGCCCTTGTAGCCAAGGGTCGAGGGGTAGGCGCCGTGGTCCATGAGGAACTCGTGCCCGACTCGGTCGACCTCGTCCGTCGTCACCCCTGGCGAGATGACGGCCGCGGCGGCGGCCATGGCCTGGGCGGCGATCCGTCCCGCCACGCGCATCTTCTCGATCGTCTCGGCGTCCTTGACGTCGCCGCCCTCCTCGCGCACCGGCGCCGGCCGGTCGACGTACTCGGGCCGCTCGATGGTGGTGGGCACCGGGCGGCGCGGAGACACCTCTCCGGGGGCCACGCTTGCGTACGTCAACGGCATACGGTGGAGTCTAGAGAGGTCCACAGATCCGTCGAGTTGGAGGCACCCCATGGCTTACTGGTTCAACGTCGATACGCGTCAGGTCGAGACCGACGACAACAAGAGCCAGGGGGACCACCTCATGGGCCCCTACGACACCCAGGACGCGGCGTCCCGCGCCCTCGACAGCGCGCGCGAGCGCTCGGAGAAGTGGGACGCCGAGGACCGCGCCTGGGAAGAGGGCCGCTCCGAGGACTGACCGCCGGTCAGCCTCGTCAGTCCGGGAGCCGGTGCACCGAGACCGCGTAGCCGCCGCCCTCGTGCCAGGCCGTCCGGTCCCACGCGCCATGGCGCCGGACGAACGTCAGCCCGGTCACCTCGCAGGCCCGGTCGTAGTCCGCCAGCGGCGTGACGGGGCAGCCCTGCGGCAGGTGCGCGGCGTCCAGCCCGAAGCCGGCGACGAGCACGCCGCCCGGCTGGAGGTGGGCAGCGATGCGCTCCACCGTCGACAGCAGCGTGCCCGGGGCCAGCAGCGGGATGACGTTGCCGGCGAGCACAGCCATCTCGAACGCCTGGGAGCGCAGCTGCAGCCGGCTGAGGTCCTGGCGCACCCAGGTGGTCGACGGGTCACGCTGCTCGGCCACCTCGATCATCGCGGCGTCTGCGTCGACGCCGGTGCAGTGGTAGCCGAGCGCGGTGAGCTGGATGGCGACCCGGCCCGTGCCGCAGCCCGCGTCCAGGACCCGGACGGGCGGGCTCATCAACGAGGCGACGAACGCCGCCTCACCATGGATGTCCATGCCCTTGGCGGCCAGGTCGTCGAAGCGCTGCTGGTAGGCCGTGGCGGCGCCGGGCCCCCCGGACACCTCGGACCAGCGCGTACGCGGCTCCATCTCGGTCATGCTCGCTCACCTCTTCCTCCCACGGCGGACACCCAGCCTAGGTTCCGTTGGGGCGCAGCGGAACCCGTCCCGACGGTCACTCGCCCAGCTCACGGAGCCCGGGCAGCACGCGGTCGGCGAACGTCGTCAGGAACCGCGACTGGTCGGCGCCCGGGCCGTGGAAGACCAGGTGGTTGAAACCGAGGTCGACGTAGGGCCGCACGGCGTCGACGACCTCCTCCGGGTCGTCGGTGACGATCCACCGCGACGCCACCTGCTCGTCGGGCAGGTCGTCGCCGAGGCGCTCCATCTCCATCGGGTCGGTCGTCCCGTGCTTCTGCTCCGCAGTGAGCGACAGCGCCGCCCAGAAGCGGCAGTTCGCCACGGCCTGCTCACGGTCGGGGTCCCAGGAGAGCTTGACCTCGATCATCCGGTCGAGGTCCTCGCGGGTGCGCCCCGACTTCTCCAGCCCCTCGTCCACTGCGGGCAGCAGCTTGTCGCGGTAGAGCTCCTCGCCCTTGCCGGACGTGCAGATGAACCCGTCACCAGCCCGCCCGGCGTAGCGCGCGACCAGCGGTCCACCGGCTGCGACGTAGACGGGCACGGGCTGGTCCGGTTTGTCGTAGACGGTCGCGTCGGTGGTGCGGTAGTAGTCGCCCTCGAACGTCACCCGGTCCTCGGTCCAGAGCCGGCGCATCAGCGTGACGGCCTCGCGCAGCCGGGCGAACCGCTCCTTGAACTCCGGCCACTCCTCGACCGACCCGACGACGACCTCGTTGAGTGCCTCGCCGGTGCCGATGCCGAGCATCAGGCGGCCCGGCTGCAGGCACGCGAGGGTGCCGAAGGCCTGCGCCACGACCGCCGGGTTGTAGCGGAACGTCGGAGTCATGACCGAGGTGCCGATCTGCACCCGCTCGGTGCGCTCGCCGAGGGCGGCGAGCCACGCCAGGGAGAACGGCGCGTGCCCACCGTGGTGGCGCCAGGGCTGGAAGTGGTCGGAGACCATGACGCTGTCGAGCCCGAGCTGCTCCGCCTGGACGGCGAAGTCGAGCAGCTCCCGGGGGGAGAACTGCTCGGCGGAGGCCTTGTACCCGATGCGCAACGTCATGCGCCCCACCGTATGCCGCGCACGGCGGCGGCGCGCTGCCCGGGCGCCACGCGCGCGTGGCAGGGTCCTCCCATGGACACCGACGCCCCGCCGCTGACCGATCTCGAGACCACGGTGCTCCAGGCGCTCGACCCCGAGGCGATGCTGGCCGACCTCGCCGAGCTCGTCGCGTTCGCCCCGGTGGGCGGGACCGACGGTGAGGAAGCGGTGCAGCGCTGGTGCGCCCGGCGGCTGCGCGAGCTCGGGTTCACGGTGCACGAGTGGGACGTCGACCTGGCCGCGGCGCGCAGCAGCGCCGCCTACCCGGGCGAGGAGGTGCGGCGCGACCGCCTCGTCGGGGTCGTCGGGCAGCGAGGCGGCGCGGAGGGAGAAGCGCCTGCCCTGGTCCTGTGCGGCCACACCGACGTCGTGCCGGCAGGTGACCCCGGCCGGTGGGGCAGCGACCCGTTCGCCCTGCAGGTCCACGGAGACGGCGACGTGCGCGTGCTCACCGGTCGGGGGACCTGCGACATGCTCGGTGGCGTCGCGGCCGTCCTCGCCGCCGCCCGCGCCCTCGCCTCCTGCGGGGTGGAGACCAGCCGTGGCCTCGCGGTGCACCTCGTCAGCGGTGAGGAGGACGGTGGCGTCGGCGCCTGGTCCACCCTCGCCGCCGGCCACCGCGGAGACGCCTGCGTCATCGCCGAGCCCACGGGCGGTGCCGTCATCCCGGCCAACGCCGGCTCGCTGACGTTCCGCCTCGAGGTGCCGGGGCGCTCGGCCCACGGGTCCACCCGCACCCTCGGAGAGAGCGCGGTGGACCACTTCGTCGGGGTGCTCGCGACCCTGCGCTCACTGGAGGCGGCCCGCAACGCGCACGCGCCCGACGACTTCGCCCACCTCGACCTCGTCGCGCCCATCGCGGTCGGCATCGTCAGGGCGGGGGAGTGGGCGAGCACCGTCCCCGACCGGCTCGTGGCAGAGGGCCGGTACGGCGTGCTGCCGGGCGAGCCCTTGGAGGAGGCCCGCGCGGCGTTCGAGGCCGCGGTGGCCGCGACCGGTGACCAGGACCCCTGGCTGCGCGAGCACCCGGTGGTCGTGAGCTGGCCGGGTGGCGCGTTCGCCTCGGGAGCACTGCCCGACGGGCACCCGCTGCTCGAGGAGACCTGTGCCGCAGCCACCTCGGCAGGTGCCGGCCGACCACGGGTCGAGGGGGCTCCCTACGGCTCGGACCTGCGGCACTACGCGGAGCGCGGCATCCCGACGCTGCAGTACGGGCCGGGATCGCTCGGTGCGGCGCACGCGGTCGACGAGTCGGTGACCGCCCGCGAGCTCATGACCTGTGCGCGCACCTACGCGCTGCTGGCCCTGCGCCGCTGCGGCGCGACCGCCCCCTAGGGACGAGCGAGCCGCAGCAGCACCGTGGCTCAGCAGGAGGGTCAGGTCAGAAGACGATCCCTCGCGCGGCGAACTTGTCCTTGACGAGCTTGGCCGCGGCGGCGCCGTCGTGGGCCAGTGCCTCGGTGTACGTCGCCT
This sequence comes from Pedococcus sp. 2YAF34, assembly GCF_052114585.1. Lineage (NCBI taxonomy): Bacteria > Bacillati > Actinomycetota > Actinomycetes > Micrococcales > Intrasporangiaceae > Pedococcus > Pedococcus sp. 2YAF34. The sequence continues at coordinate 46,001 of NZ_JBFRFA010000001.1, read as the reverse complement.
TCGCCGCAGCCGAGAAGCTGGTGTCGGGCGCGTAGCTGAACTGGCTGTTGACCAAGGTGCGGTCCCACGCGGCCGTCGTCTTGCCGAGCGACACGTAGCCCTTGCGGATCTCCCACAGCGCCTGGCTCCAGATCTGCCCGTCGTAGTGCACCTCGCCCTTCTTGTCGGCCACCGTGAGGTTGAGGTCGAAACGCCGGATGCAGTGCGGCGCAGCGGTGTACGACGTGGAGTCCCAGTCCATGGGGCACGCCTCCTGCGCCTTCATCGGCCAGCCGTACTGCTTGTCGGCGGCCAGGCCGACGGACACCGCGAGGTAGTCGCCGAAGGACTCGCCGATCGAGCCCGCCTCCTCGCTGGTGCCGTAGCCGGGGACCTGCGAGGCGTGCACGGCGTGGCTGTACTCGTGGACGATGACCTCGGCGTCCTCCGCGTCGTCGACGCCGCCCTTGCCGAGACGGATCCGGTAGGGCTTGTCGGTCTGGTAGGAGTTGTCGCCGCCGTACTGGTCGACCTTGACGCTGAACTGCTCCTTCACCACGCCGGGCAGGGTGGACCCGAACCCGAGGGACTGCAGGTACTCCTGCGCCTGGTTGACCCAGAAGTAGGCCATCACCTGCTCGAACTGGTCCTGGTGGCGCGTGTAGTCGAACGTGTTGGTGGTGCTGAACGCCGGTGTCCCCGTAGCCGACTCGACCTGGACCCACGACCCGCGCAGGTAACCGGAGCCGTCGAGGTTGCGCAGCGGGACGGTGGCGTAGGCCGACGCGGGGACCGCGGCGTCGGAGTCCTTCTGGTCGGTCAGGGACTGGTCGCCCGAGGACTGCACCGGGTTGACGATGAACACCGATCCGCGGCCGGTGGTGGATCCGCTGCCGGCCTTGGTCGCCTGGGCCGGTGCTGCGGCCAGGCACAGGGCCAGCGCGGTGGCGCCGACGGCAAGGGCACTGGCGGTACGTCGGGTGGGGGTCACGTGGGTCCTCCGCTCACGAGGGTGCGGCCCCGCCGGGTCCGGTCGGGGTCCACCGGTGGACGTTAGCCCGCCGGTGGCCCTGGTGGGGTCCTACGCGTGGTGGAGCTACTCGAGGAAGGAGTGCTCGGACGCGGGGAACGCGCCGGAGGCGACGTCGGCGGCATACGCGGAGGCAGCCCGACCGAGCTCGCCGCGCAGGTCGGCGTACTTCTTGACGAAGCGCGGGGCCTTGCCGCCCCGCAGGCCGGCCATGTCCTGCCAGACGAGGACCTGGGCGTCGCACTCCGGGCCGGCGCCGATGCCGATCGTGGGGATGGACAGCACCTCGGTGACCCTCGCCGCCAGCGGCGCCGGGACCATCTCCATGACGACGGCGAAGCAGCCGGCCTCCTGCAGGGCCAGCGCGTCCTCGACGAGGCGGTCGGCGGAGTCGCCGCGGCCCTGCACCTTGTAGCCGCCCAGGACGTGCTCGCTCTGGGGGGTGAAGCCGATGTGGCCCATGACGGGGATGCCGGCACGGACGAGCAGCTCGACCTCGGGCACCATCGACGCGCCGCCCTCGAGCTTGACCGCGTGCGCCATGCCCTCCTTCATGAACCGGGTCGCCGTGGCGAGGGCCTGCTGCGGGCTGGCCTGGTAGGACCCGAAGGGGAGGTCGGCGACGACCATCGCGCGTCGCGCCGAGGAGGTGACCGCGCGCACGAGGGGCACGAGGTGGTCGACGGTCACGGGCACGGTGGTCTCGAAGCCGTAGACGTTGTTGCCGGCCGAGTCGCCCACGAGCAGGACGGGGATCCCGGCCTCGTCGAAGATCTCGGCGGCATACATGTCGTAGGCGGTGAGCATCGCCCACTTCTCGCCGCGCTCCTTCATGGCCTGCAGGTGCGGGACCCGGACCCGGCGCTGCGGGGCGGCCTGCGCGCCCGTGCCGTAGGGGGCCGTGACCTCGGTCGGGGTGCTCGTCGTCGAGGGGTGGTCGCTCATGCAGGCATCCTAGGAGGACGCGCCCGGGCGGCCCGTGCGCCGGCCCACGAGAGGGCTCGGTACCACCTGTCGGGCCGTTCGTGCGGAATGCGCCTTCAGTTGTCATTCACAGAACATCAATAGGCCGAACGGGTGAATCTCTTTACCGAGTCCTGACCATTCCAGACATTCCGTATGGCCTGATCCCGTGTTTGGGTCGTCCCTATGTGTGTCGGAACCCGGCGTGCAGACGTGAATGTCAATTGGAGGATCAGTGAAGAGACGTTACGTGAGCGTTCTCTCGGGGGTGGCTGTCGCAGCCGTCGCCATGAGCATGGCTTCGGCACCTGCGCAGGCAAAGCCTGCCCCCAAGGTGGCCAGCGAGCCCAACTACCAGAACCGTTCCCACGACCTGCCCAACCCGCTCGGCGACGCCCAGCGCGACCTGCGCGAGGAGGCGGTCAAGCAGCTCATCAAGGGTGAGGCCACGACCGAGACCCGCGGTGGCGAGCGGGTCATCAAGGTGAAGGGCAGCAAGAACGCCAAGGCCAAGGGCACCAAGGCCGCCAAGGACAAGTACGTCGACTGGCCCGTCAACCGCGAGGAGGACATCTTCACCGTCCTCGCCGACTTCGGCAGCCAGACCAAGCCCGCCACGGGCGGCACGGCCGGTCCGGTGCACAACCAGATCCCGTCGCCCGACCGCAAGTGGGACGGCAGCAAGACCGACGACAACTCCACGTACTGGACCGCGGACTTCAACCGCCAGCACTACCTGGACATGATGTTCGGCGAGGGGGAGTCGTTCAAGGACTTCTACACCAAGCTCTCCAACGGCCGTTTCCTGGCCAAGGGCGACGTCTCCAACTGGGTCCAGGTGCCCTACAACGAGTCCGCCTACGGAAGCAACAACCAGAGCGACGCCGCCGGCTACTGGCCGTTCATCGCCGACACCGCGACGGCCTGGTACAACGACCAGAAGGCGCAGGGCAAGACCGACGCCGAGATCAAGACCTACCTGTCGCAGTTCGACAAGATCGACCGCTACGACTACGACGGTGACGGCAACTTCAACGAGCCCGACGGCTACATCGACCACTTCCAAGCCATCCACGCCGGTGAGGGCGAGGAGGCCGGTGGTGGCGCGCAGGGCGAGGACGCCATCTGGTCGCACCGCTGGTACGCCTACTCCAACAACCAGGGCAAGACCGGCCCCGCCGGCAACCTGCTCGGTGGCGTGCCGCTCGGCAACTCCGGCATGTGGATCGGTGACTACACCACCGAGCCCGAGAACGGTGGCCTCGGTGTGTTCGCGCACGAGTTCGGCCACGACCTCGGCCTGCCGGACCTCTACGACACCGCGGGTGGCGACAACGGCACCGGCTTCTGGACGCTGATGTCCGGTGGCTCGTGGCTCAACCACGGCACCGACTCGATCGGCACCACCCCCGGCAACATGGGTGCGTGGGAGAAGCTGCAGCTCGGCTGGCTCGACTACCAGCAGGTCGACTACGGCTACGACCGTGACGTCAAGGTCGGCCCGGCCGACCGTGACAGCAAGACGCTGCCGCAGGCCCTGCTGGTCAACCTCCCGGACAAGACCGTGGCGACCAGCTACAACAAGCCGCACAGCGGTGCCACCGAGTGGTGGGGCGGTTCCGCCGACAGCCTCAACAGCACGCTGACCCGGACCATCGACCTCACGGGCAAGACGTCCGCCTCGATCTCGGCCTGGATGCAGTACAACATCGAGCAGGACTACGACGCCCTGTACGCCGAGGCCTCCACCAACGGTGGCAGCACCTGGGAGCAGGTCGGCGACCTCGTCGACGGGCCGGCCGGCAACGCCGCGCTGACCCCGTGGGCCCAGAAGACCTGGGACCTGTCCAAGTACGCGGGCCAGAGCATCAGCTTCCGGTTCCGCTACGCGACCGACGGCGGCCTGCACTACCAGGGCCCGTTCCTGGACGACATCACCATCACCGCCAACGGCGCCCCGGTCCTGACCGACGACGTCGAGAACGGTGACAACGGCTGGACCGCGTCCGGCTTCACCCGCATGGGTGGCTCGACCTCCAAGGTGGTGCAGCACTACTACCTGGCCGAGAACCGCGTCTACAACGGCTACGACAAGACGCTGAAGACCGGGCCGTACAACTTCGGCTACTCCAACACCCGTCCTGACTGGGTGGAGCGGTTCCCGTACCAGAACGGCCTGCTGGTCACCTATGTCGACGGGCAGTACAGCGACAACAACACCAGCGTGCACCCGGGCCACGGCCTCGTGCTCCCGGTGGATGCCCGCTACCTGCCGATCAAGTTCCCGAACGGGACCCTGCTCGGCAACCGTCGCCAGCCGTTCGACGCCACCTTCGGGCAGGAGAAGACCGACGCGGTCACCTTCCACCTCAACGGTGTGCCGACCACGGTGAAGTCGAGCAAGGCCATCCCGACCTTCTACGACCTCGACAAGAAGGCGTACTGGACCGCGGACAACCCGATGAACTCCGTCCAGGTGGCCGGTTCGGGCACGAGCATCACGGTGGCCAAGACCACCAACCACGCGCAGGACATGACGCTCAAGGTGCGCTTCGACAAGTAGCCACCACGCCGGCCACGGCCGGTGAGCGGCACCCTCACGGCAGGGCCCCGGGACACGTCCCGGGGCCCTGTTCCGTGCTGTCCGGGTGGTGGCGGCCGGGCCGGGGCACCAGACTCGGGCGCGAGGGCGCCCGGCCGGGTGCTCCCACCACGGACGAGGAGGTTGCGGGAGATGACTGAGGGCTTCGAGGTCGGACACGCCAGTGGCGAGCTGGACGACGCGACGCGGCACGCGCTGGTGGCTGCACAGCTGCGCGGCGAGGAGAAGGCCAAGGGCCGCGACCCGGAGGCCGTCATCGCCGCCGTCGCCGAGGAGATCCGTGGCCTGGGCCTCGAGCCCGACCAGCAGGAGCTCGAGCGCCGGTACGCCGCCATCGACCCTGACCTCCCTGTGACCAGCGACACCGAGCAGGCGCGCGAGGACACGCAGACTGGGGAGCACGTGGAGCAGCAGCCCACTCCGTAGGCTGCCGGGCGTGATCTACGACGACGTCGTCATCGGAGCCGGCCACAACGGGCTCACCACCGCTGCCTACCTAGCCCGGGCGGGGCGCACCGTCCTGGTGCTGGAGGCCGCCGACCACGTCGGCGGGGCGGCGGTGTCGGCGCAGGCGTTCCCCGGTGTGGACGCGCGCCTGTCGCGCTACTCCTACCTGGTCTCGCTGCTGCCGCGACAGGTGATGGCCGACCTCGACCTGGATGTCCGGCTGATCCGGCGCCGCTACTCCTCCTTCACGCCCGTGCCGACCGACCCGGCCCGGGGGCTGCTCGTCGACCACGGTGACCCCGGCGCGACGGCCGCCGGGTTCGAGGCGCTCACCGGCAGCGTGGCGGAGTACGCCGCGTGGCAGGACTTCTACGGGCGGGTGCAGCGCCTCGCCGAGCAGGTCTTCCCCACGGTCCTGGAGCCACTGCGCACCGAGGCCGAGCTGGCGGCCCGGGTCGGCGACGACCCGCTGTGGGAGGCGCTCGTGCGTCGCCCCCTCGGCGAGGTGCTCGAGCAGACCTTCGGCGACGACACGGTGCGCGGCGTCGTGGCGACGGACGCGCTGATCGGCACCTTCGCCGACCTGCGGGGCGAGGACCTGCGGCAGAACGTGTGCTTCCTCTACCACCTCATCGGCGGCGGCACGGGCGACTGGGACGTGCCCGTGGGCGGCATGGGCGCCGTCACCGACGGCCTGGCACGTGCCGCCGTCGCCGCAGGGGCTGAGATCCGCACGGGCACAAGGGTCCTCGCGGTGGACCCTGACGGCGAGGTGTCCTGGGAGGGCGGCTCGGCCCGCGCCCGTGCCATCCACGCCGCCTGCGCGCCGGCGGTCCTCAACCGGCTGCTGGAGGCCGCCGGCGCAGCCCCCGTGGAGACCGAGGCGGAGCCCGAGGGGGCCCAGCTCAAGGTCAACATGCTGCTGTCGCGGCTGCCACGCCTGCGCGACTCCTCGGTCGACCCGGCCGGTGCGTTCGCCGGCACGTTCCACATCAACGAGGGCTACGGCCAGCTGCAGGAGTCGTGGGCGGCGGCGTCCGCGGGCCGGGTGCCCCAGCTGCCGCCGTGCGAGATCTACTGCCACAGCCTGTCCGACCGCTCGATCCTCGGTGCCGAGCTCGCCGCGACGGACGCCCAGACGCTCACCCTGTTCGGGCTGCACCTGCCGGCCCGGCTGTTCCGCGGCTCGCCCGAGGACCACGACGCGGTGAAGGACCTGGCCCTCGCCCGCACGCTGGAGTCGCTCAACTCGGTGCTGGCCGAGCCGATCCAGGACGTGCTGCTGCGCGACGGCGACGGCGCCTACTGCCTCGAGGCGCGGACCCCGGTCGAGCTCGAGGCCGACCTCGGGCTCCCCGGCGGCAACATCTTCCACCGCTCGCTCCAGTGGCCCTGGGCCGAGAAGGAGTCCGAGGTGGGCACCTGGGGCGTCGAGACCCGGCACGCGAAGGTCCGGGTGTCCGGGGCCGGGGCGCGTCGTGGTGGTGGCGTCAGCGGCATCCCGGGCCACAACAGCGCGCAGTCGGTTCTCACGGGCTGAGCGCTGCGGCGCTGCGAGGCGCACCGTGGCGCACGACTAGGGCAGGATCACCCCCATGGATCGTCAGCAGGAGTTCGTCCTTCGCACCATCGAGGAGCGCGACATCCGCTTCGTGCGGCTGTGGTTCACCGACGTGCTCGGCACCCTGAAGTCGGTGGCCGTGGCGCCGGCCGAGCTCGAGGGCGCGTTCGCCGAGGGCATCGGCTTCGACGGCTCCGCGATCGAGGGGTTCGCCCGGGTCTACGAGGCCGACATGCTGGCCAAGCCCGACCCGGCGACGTTCCAGGTGCTCCCGTGGCGTGGTGAGAACCCCGGCACCGCCCGCATGTTCTGCGACATCACCCTGCCCGACGGGTCGCCCAGCTTCGCCGACCCGCGCCACGTGCTGCAGCGCGCGCTGGGCAAGGCCTCCGACCTCGGGTTCACCTTCTACACCCACCCCGAGATCGAGTTCTACCTGCTGAAGCAGGGGTTCGCGCCGGGGGAGAGCCCCGAACCCGTCGACCAGGCCGGCTACTTCGACCACGTGCCGCACGGCACCGGCCACGACTTCCGCCGCGCCGCCATCACCATGCTCGAGTCGATGGGCATCTCGGTCGAGTTCAGCCACCACGAGGGCGGCCCGGGCCAGAACGAGATCGACCTGCGCTACGCCGACGCGCTCTCGACGGCCGACAACATCATGACGTTCCGGACGGTCATCAAGGAGGTCGCGCTCGAGCAGGGCATCTTCGCGTCGTTCATGCCCAAGCCGTTCGCGCAGCACCCGGGCTCGGGGATGCACACGCACATGTCGCTGTTCGACGGCGACAGCAACGCCTTCTACGAGGCGGGCGCGCCCTACCAGCTGAGCAAGGTGGGCCGTCAGTTCATCGCCGGGCTGCTGCACCACGGCGCCGAGATCACCGCCGTGACCAACCAGTGGGTCAACTCCTACAAGCGGCTGTGGGGCGGCGGGGAGGCCCCGGCCCATCTCACGTGGGGCCACAACAACCGTTCCGCCATGGTCCGCGTCCCGATGTACAAGCCCACCAAGGGCCAGAGCAGCCGCGTCGAGGTGCGCACCGTCGACGCCGCCGCCAACCCCTACCTGGCGTTCGCGCTGATGCTCGCGGCCGGGCTCAAGGGCATCGAGGAGGACTACCCGCTGCCCGCCGAGACCGAGGACGACGTGTGGGGCCTCACCTCCGGTGAGCGCCAGGCGATGGGTATCGAGCCGCTGCCCACGTCCCTGTACGAGGCCATCCGGGTCATGGAGAAGAGCGACCTGGTGGCTGACACCCTGGGTGAGCACGTGTTCGACTTCTTCCTGCGCAACAAGCGCGCCGAGTGGGACGACTACCGCGGCGAGATCACCCGCTTCGAGCTCGAGCGCTACCTGCCCGGGCTGTGATCTCGGGCCGCGCGACCTCCCGGTCGGCGACGCTGGCACGGCTGGGCTTCGCCGACCCGCCCCGGGCCGAGCAGCTGCTGGCCGACCCGGCGCTCTCCGGTCTGGTCGACCCCCTCGACGACGTCTTCAACGACGGCCTGCCCGACGCCCTCGGCGCCGTCGCCGACCCCGACCTCGCCCTGCTCAGCGTCGTGCGCCTCATGGAGGCATTGCGGGCCTCCGAGCCCAGGCGCCGTGACGAGGAGTCGGGAGCGGCCACCGAGGTGACAGGCCTGGTCGCGGCCCTGCGCCACCCGGGCGCGGCCCGCGACCGGCTGCTCGCGGTCCTCGGTGCCTCGAGCGCCCTCGGCGACCACCTCGTGGCGCACCCCGAGCACTGGCGCAGCGTCGCCGAGGCGCGACCGCGCACGCCGGAGCAGCGGGTCGAGGAACTGGTCACCGCCGTGCGCGAGACCGGCGGCCGCACGCCGTACGACGCCCTGCGCATCGGCTACCGGCGGCAGCTGCTCGGCATCGCGGCGCTCGACCTCACCACCGACGACGCCCCCGCCGCGCTGCCCGAGGCGGCGGCAGCGCTGGCGGACCTCGCCGAGGCGGCGCTCGAGGCGGCCCTGCAGATCGCCCGCGACCACGTCGGTGACGACGCGGACCTGTGCGACTTCGCGGTGATCGGGATGGGCAAGACCGGCGGGCGCGAGCTCAACTACGTCAGCGACGTCGACGTCATCTTCGTGGCCGAGCCGCGCGAGGGCGTCGACGAGCCACGTGCGCTCGCCGCGGGCACCGCGCTCGCGACCCACCTCATGCGGGCGTGCTCCACCTCGACGGGGGAGGGCACGCTGTGGCCGGTCGACGCGGCCCTGCGCCCCGAGGGCAAGAACGGTCCGCTGGTGAGGACCGTCGAGAGCCACCGCGCCTACTACGAGCGCTGGGCCAAGACCTGGGAGTTCCAGGCGCTGCTCAAGGCGCGACCCGTCGCCGGCGACCGGGCGCTGGGTGGGGCCTACCTGGAGGCGGTGCGGCCGATGGTGTGGCAGGCGGCCTCGCGGGACAACTTCGTCGAGGACGTCCAGGCCATGCGTCGCCGGGTGGAGCAGCACGTGCCCGCCGCCGAGGCCGACCGCCAGCTGAAGCTCGGGCCGGGCGGGCTGCGCGACGTCGAGTTCAGCGTGCAGCTGCTGCAGCTGGTGCACGGCCGCGCCGACGCCTCGCTGCGCTCCGGCACCACGCTCGAGGCGCTGGACGCCCTCGCCAGGGGCGGCTACGTGGGGCGCGACGACGCCGCGACGCTCGACGCCGCATACCGGCTGCTGCGGACCCTCGAGCACCGCATCCAGCTGTTCCGCCTGCGCCGTACCCACCTCATGCCCACGGGGGAGGCCGACCTGCGCCGGCTCGGCCGCGCCCTCGGGCACCGGTCGGACGCCGCCAAGGCGGTCGAGGCCCAGCGGCAGGCGCAGGCCCGCGAGGTGCGCCGCATCCACGAGCGGCTCTTCTACCGGCCCCTGCTCGCCGCGGTCGCACGCCTCAGCACCAACGACGCGCGGCTGGGGCCGGAGGCCGCTCGCGAGCGGCTGGCCGCCCTGGGCTTCCGCGACCCCGCCGGGGCCATCCGCCACCTCGAGGCGCTCACCGCCGGGGTGAGCCGCCGGGCCGCGATCCAGCGGACGCTGCTGCCGGTGATGCTGGCCTGGTTCGCCGACGAGGCCGACCCCGACGGCGGGCTGCTCGCGTTCCGCAAGGTCAGCGAGGAGCTGGGGTCGACCCACTGGTACCTGCGCCTGCTGCGTGACGAGGGCTCGGCCGCCGAGCGGCTGGCGCACACCCTGGCCCGAAGCCGCTACGCCGCCGACCTGCTCGTCGGGGCGCCCGAGTCGGTGGCGATGCTGGGCGACCCGGGCGGGCTCACCCCCCTTCCGCGGGCCGACCTCGTCCGGCGGATGACCGCCGCGGCCGGCCGGCAGGCCGACCCCGACCGGGCCGTGCGGGCCGCGCGCAGCCTGCGGCGCCAGGAGCTCTTCCGCATCGCCGTCGCCGACCTCACCGGCGAGCTCGACCTCCAGCAGGTCGGCGCCGCCCTCACCGACCTCACCGCCGCCCTGCTCGAGACAGCGCTCTCAGTGGCGGTCCGGGTCGTCGAGGAGCGCCACGGGCCGCCGTGCACCCGCCTGCTCGTCGTCGGGATGGGGCGCCTCGGTGGGGGAGAGGTGGGGTACGGCTCCGACGCCGACGTGCTCTTCGTCCACGACCCCCTCGACGGCGCCGACGAGAAGGTCGCCCAGGAGCAGGCCCTGGAGACCGTGCAGGAGCTGCGCCGGCTGCTCGGGTCCGCGGGTCCGGACCCCGCGCTCGGGCTCGACGCCGACCTGCGCCCCGAGGGCAAGAGCGGACCGCTCGTCCGCAGCCTCGCGAGCTACCGCGCCTACTACGCGCGCTGGTCGCTCACGTGGGAGTCGCAGGCGCTGCTGCGGGCGATGCCGATCGCCGGCGACGGGGAGCTGGGCACGAGATTCCTCGAGCTCGTCGACCCGCTGCGCTGGCCCGACGAGGGCCTCACGCCCACCCAGGTGCGCGAGATCCGGCGGCTCAAGGCCCGGATGGAGGCCGAGCGCCTGCCCCGCGGCGCCGACCCGAAGAGCCACTTCAAGCTCGGGCGCGGTGGTCTCAGCGACGTCGAGTGGACCGTCCAGCTGGTCCAGATGCAGCACGCCCACGAGGTCGAGGGACTGCGCACGACCTCGACGCTGCCCGCCCTGGATGCCGCGGTCGGGGCGGGGTACCTCGACGAGGAGCAGGGCGATGCGCTGCGGGCGTCGTGGACCATGGCCTCCCGGCTGCGCAACGCCGCGGTGCTCTTCCGGGGCAAGCCCGCCGAGAGCGTCCCGTCCGACCTGCGGGTCGCCGACGGCGTCAGCCGCATCCTGGGCGGCGAACCGGGCTCCGGCGCCGACCTCGCCGGGGCCTACCGGCGGGTGGCGAGGCACGCCCGCGCGGTCACCGAGTCCAACTTTTACGGGTCCCGGTAGCGGGGTACGGTCGGTCAATGGTCAGCGGGAAGGACGGCGCCGTCGCGGTGCCCTCGTACACCGAGGTGCTCCGCACCCCCGTGTTCCTCCCCGTCTTCGCCGCCTCCACCCTGTCCACCTGGGGCGACTACATCGCCCGGATCACGGTGGCGGCCGTGGTCTACACGTGGACCGGGTCGGCGCTCGCGACGGCAGCCACCTTCGCGGTGTCCCTCGTCCCGAGCATCCTCGGACGGGCGCTGCTCGCCCCGCTCTGCGACCGGCTGGCCCCGCGGACCACCCTCGTCGGCACCCACCTCATCCGGGCTGCCCTCGTGCTGCTGCTCGTGCTCGCCGTCCGCACCACCGAGTCCGTGTCGCTCGTGCTCGGCCTCGTCTTCGTGCTCGAGTTCGTGGGCGGTCCCGCCATGACCGCCAGCCAGATGCTGCTCACCGACCTGTTCCCCGTACGCCGCGTGTACGCCCGTGCGTTCGGGCTCACCACCCTGGCCACGCAGGTCAACCAGGCCATCGGGCTCGCCCTCGGCGGCGTCGTCGTGGGGCTGGTGGGTGACACCACGGCGCTGCTGCTCGACCTCGCCACCTTCCTCGTCGGCGCCGTCGTGCTCGCCGTCGTCACGCCACCGAAGGCAGTGGTCGACGGCGCGGACGGCCCGCTGTCCGGGCTGCTGGGCGACCTGGCCGAGGGTTGGCGACAGATCCGCACCAGCAGCGTCCTGACCATGCTGCTCCTGCTGTCCCTGGCCAGCGCCCTCGCCGCCGCGGCGCCGGAGGCGGTGGCGCTGCCCTACGCGAGCGACCACACCGGGTCCTCCACGTGGGGCGGCCTGCTCATGGCCGCCCCCATCCTCGGCGCCGTGGCCGGCCTCCTGCTCCTGGGCCGGCTGCCCGCGGAGCGCCAGTTCCGCCTCGTGCTCCGGCTGGCCCTGGTCATGCCGCTGCCGCTGCTCGTGACGATCTTCGAGCCGCCGCTGCCGGTGGTGTGGGCTGCGTGGTTCGTCTCAGGTGCCCTGCAGAGCTACATGCTGCCGCTGCAGTCGGCCTTCACCCTCCTGGTGCCCACCGCAATGCGCGGCCGGGTGTTCGGCCTGGCCGGCGCCCTGTCGGTCGGGGTCACCGGTCTCTGCTTCCTCGCCGCGGGCTGGGTCTCGGAGCACACCTCGCCGGCCGCCTCGGTCGGGATCTGCGCCGTCCTCACGCTGGGCATGTTCGTGCTGCTGGCGGCCCGCTGGCCGGGGGAGCAGATGCAGGACGAGATCGACGCGACGTTCGGCCCCGTCGAGGCGAGCGAGACCCTCGCCGCGACCCAGCCAGACCCTGCCGGGGAGCAGCCCGCGCCCGCACAGCCCGAGCCCGGGGGCGACCCCGTGCTCCGTCGGTCATCCGGGGGCTGAGACCGCCCCCGGCGGGGTTCGGACGTCCACGGGGCCCCGCCTAGACTTGGGCCCATGATGTCCACGATCGACCTGCGCGGACGCGACCTCGGTGCCCGCGAGCTGCGCCACCTGCTGCCGCGAGCCGAGTTCGACGTGGCGGCGGCCGTCGAGACCGTCCGGCCCCTGTGCGAGGACGTGCGCCACCGCGGCGCGGAGGCCCTCTACGAGCTCGGTGAGCGCTTCGACGGTGTCCGGCCCCCCACGCTGCGGGTGCCGGCCGAGGTCATCACCGCAGCCCTCGACACGCTGGCCCCGGACGTCCGGGCCGCCCTCGACGAGTCCATCCGCCGCGCCCGCCTCGTGCACGAGGACCAGCGCCGCAGCACCACGACCACCCAGGTGGTCCCCGGTGGCTCCGTCACCGAGCGCTGGGTGCCGGTCGACAGGGTCGGGCTCTACGTGCCCGGCGGCCGGGCCGTCTACCCCTCCAGCGTCGTCATGAACGTCGTCCCCGCGCAGGTTGCCGAGGTCGGTTCCCTCGCGGTCGCCAGCCCTCCCCAACGTGAGAACACCGGCATCTTCGCCGGCTACCCGCACCCCACGGTCCTGGCCGCCTGCGCCCTGCTCGGGGTCGAGGAGGTGTATGCCGTCGGCGGCGCCCAGGCCGTGGCCGCGTTCGCCTACGGCTTCACCGACGGTGAGGGAGACGACGCGGTCGTCGCCGAGCCCGTCGACCTGGTCACCGGCCCGGGCAACATCTACGTCACCGCGGCCAAGCGGCTGCTCAAGGGGCTCATCGGCATCGACTCGGAGGCTGGCACCACCGAGATCGCCATCCTCGCCGACGACTCCGCCGACCCGGTCCACGTCGCCGCCGACCTCATCAGCCAGGCCGAGCACGACCCGTTCGCCGCCTCCGTCCTGGTCACCGCGAGCACGGAGCTGGCCGACGCCGTCGCCACCGCCGTCGAGCGGCGCGTGCCGGCGACCAAGCACGCCGACCGGGTGCGCACCGCCCTCACCGGCCCGCAGTCCGGGCTGGTGCTCGTCGACGACCTCGACCAGGGGCTGCAGGTGGTCAACGCCTACGCCGCGGAGCACCTCGAGATCCAGACCGACGACGCCGCCGCCGTGGCCGCACGGGTGCGCAACGCCGGGGCGGTGTTCGTCGGCGCCTTCTCGCCCGTGAGCCTCGGCGACTACGTCGCCGGGTCCAACCACGTCCTGCCCACCGGGGGCTGCGCCTGCCACAGCAGCGGCCTGTCCGTGCAGTCGTTCCTGCGCGGCATCCACGTCGTCGACTACAGCCGCGAGGCGCTGCAGGACGTTGCCCACCACGTCGTCGCCCTGTCGCAGGCCGAGGACCTCCCCGCCCACGGCGAGGCGGTCACCGCCCGCTTCGACGACGGCCGTTGAGGCGGTGCGACCGACCGTGAGCGGGTCCACCGACGTGACCACCGACCTCGACGCCAACCGGGCGCGCCTCGACGCCCTCCTGCGCGAGGACCTGCGTGGCGCGAGCCCCTACGGCGCGCCCCAGCTCGACGTCCCCGTGCGGCTCAACACCAACGAGAGCTCCTACCCCGTCCCCGAGGACGTGGTCGCGGACATCACGGCGCGCGTGGCCGCGGTGGCGCCGACGCTCAACCGCTATCCCGACCGCGAGTTCACCGAGCTCCGCACGGCGCTCGCGGCATACCTGACCTCCACCTCGGGCGTCGAGGTGGAGCCGGCGCAGGTCTGGGCCGGCAACGGGTCCAACGAGGTGCTCCAGCACGTCGTCCTGGCGTTCGGCGGTCCCGGGCGCACGGCCCTCGGGTTCACGCCGGCCTACTCGATGCACCCCCTGATCAGCACCGGCACGGGCATGACGTGGGTGGACGGGCTGCGCGGCGCCGGTCCCGACGCGCCGTTCGACCTCACCGCCGAGTCGGCGGTGGAGCAGGTGCGCGAGCACCAGCCGCACGTCGTCTTCCTCTGCTCGCCCAACAACCCGACCGGCACCGCGCTGGGCCTCGACGTGGTGGAGGCGGTGTACGCCGCGGCCGAGCGGGCTGTCGTCGTCGTGGACGAGGCGTACGCCGAGTTCGCCCGTCCCGGCACCCCGAGCGCGCTGACCCTGCTCGAAGGGCGTCCGCGCCTGGTCGTCACCCGGACCATGAGCAAGGCGTTCGCCTTCGCGGGCGGTCGCCTCGGCTACCTCGCGGCGGACCCCGCCCTCGTCGACGCGCTGCGGCTCGTGCGGCTGCCCTACCACCTGTCGGCCCCCACACAGGCGATCGCGCTGGGCGCCCTCGCGCACGCCGACCGGATGCTCGGCACCGTCGAGGCCATCAAGGAGCAGCGCGACCGCATGGTGTCCCGGCTCGCCGAGCTCGGCTACGCCCCGGTCGCCAGCGACGCCAACTTCGTCCTGTTCGGCGGTCTCGCCGACGCCGCGGCGACGTGGCGGGCGCTGCTCGAGCGGGGTGTGCTGGTCCGCGACGTCGGCATCCCCCACTATCTTCGTGTCACGGCCGGGACCCCGGCCGAGACGGACGCGTTCCTGGCCGCCGTGGCCGAGATCGCCGACACCGCCACCGACAGGAGCGCCCCGTGACCGCAGGTGACCGCAGGGTCTCGCTGAGCCGGTCGACCTCGGAGTCCAGCGTCGAGCTCGAGCTCGACCTCGACGGCACCGGTGTTGCCGACGTCTCGACCGGCGTGCGGTTCTACGACCACATGCTCACCTCGCTGGCCAAGCACTCACTCATCGACCTGCGCGTCAAGGCCACCGGTGACGTCGACGTCGACGCCCACCACACGGTCGAGGACGTCGCCATCGTGCTCGGCGACGCCCTGCGGGAGGCTCTGGGCGACAAGAGCGGCATCTCCCGCTTCGGCGACGCCACCGTCCCGCTCGACGAGGCGCTGGTCCACGCGGTCGTCGACGTCGCGGGGCGGCCCTACGTCGTCCACACCGGCGAGCCCGAGGGCCAGGCCTACGTCGTCATCGGGGGCACCTACGTCGGTTCGCTCACGCGCCACGTCTGGGAGTCGTTCGCCGGCCGCGCCGGCATCGCGCTGCACGTCCGGGTGCTGTCCGGCCGCGACCCGCACCACATCGTCGAGGCACAGTTCAAGGCCGTGGCGCGGGCGCTGCGTGCCGCGGTGGCCCGCGACCCGCGCGTGAGCGGCGTACCCAGCGCGAAGGGCAGCCTCTCCACGTGAGCGTGCCGTGGCAGTCCGCGCGGGCGTCGCGCGGACTGCTCCTCGTGCGCGGCGAGCCCGCGCGCGCCTCGGGCTGGGTGCGACGCGGCCTGGTCGCCTGCGAGGTCGTGCCTCAGGGGGAGTGGACCGCACTCGTCCCGGCCGAGCCCGCTTCGCGCGCCGGTGCGCCGTACGACGACCCGGTGGCGACCCTCGTCGGTCGGCCACTGCCCGGCAGGATCCGTCCCGCCCTCGGCTTCTTCGTCGTGGGCGACCGGGCGGTGGTGTCGGTCCGGCCACGCGGCTGGCGCGCCACACAGCGCTGGCTCGTCTGGGAACCGGGGGAGGGCCGCGTCCGGACGCCGGCCCTCGAGGTGGCCCGCCCCACCGACCTGGTCGCGGCGGCGCACGCCCGGTCGGGACCGGGAGCAGTGGCCGCTGTCGTCGCCGACCGCTCCGGGGACGCCACCGGGTGGCTGCGCACGCTGATGGCGACCCTGGGCCTGCCGGGGTCCGACCTGCTGACGGCGGGTGCGTCCCCACGTGGCCAGGTCGTGGCCCCGACCGCCCAGGCGGTCGCCCGCTTCGAGTCCCGCATGGCAGAGCAGGCGCGGCACCGCGCCGAGATGGAGGAGAGCTGATGGCGCACGTCGTGGTGTTCGACTACGGCAGCGGCAACGTCCGGTCCGCCGTCCGTGCCCTCGAGCACGTCGGCGCCGAGGTCACCCTGACCGGCGACAAGGCAGTGGCCCTGGACGCCGACGGCCTGTTCGTCCCCGGGGTGGGCAACTTCCACGCCTGCCTCACCGGGCTGCGGGCCGCCGAGGGACCCCTGGTGATCGAGACCCGGCTGGCCGGCGGGCGTCCCGTGCTCGGCGTCTGTGTCGGGATGCAGGTGCTGTTCGACGGCAGCGAGGAGCCCGGCGCCAGCCCCGAGGAGGGGCTGGGCGAGTGGCCCGGCACCGTGACGAGGCTGCAGGCCGACGTGGTGCCGCACATGGGCTGGAGCGAGGTCACCGCGGCCCCGGGCACCCGGCTGTTCGCCGGCGTCGAGTCCGAGCGGTTCTACTTCGTGCACTCCTACGCCGTGCAGGAGTGGGTGCTCGAGCCGCCCACCGGTGCGTTCGCCGTGGTCGCCCCCAAGGTCACCTGGTCCGAGCACGGCCGTCCCTTCGTCGCGGCGGTCGAGAACGGACCCCTGTCGGCCACCCAGTTCCACCCCGAGAAGTCGGGCGACGCGGGCCTGACCCTGCTCGAGAACTGGGTGCACTCGCTATGACCCCCACCGTCAGCTGATCCCCCACGCCGTCGTCCCCGCCCGTCTGCGCCACCCCGGCTCCACCCTCAACCCGACCAGCCCCCAACCCGACCAGCCCCACCCCGACCGCAAGGACCCCCATGACCGGCCCCCGCCTCGAACTCCTGCCCGCCGTCGACGTCGCCGACGGCCAGGCCGTCCAGCTCGTGCAGGGGGTGGCCGGCACGGGTGGCCAGTTCGGCGACCCGTGGCAGGCGGCGCTCGCCTGGCAGGAGCAGGGGGCCGAGTGGCTGCACCTCGTCGACCTCGACGCGGCGTTCGGGCGCGGCTCCAACCGCGAGCTGCTGGCCGACATCGTCGGGCGCCTGGACATCAAGGTGGAGATGAGCGGCGGGATCCGGGACGCCGCCTCCCTCGAGGCCGCGCTCGCCACCGGCTGCCGCCGGGTCAACCTCGGCACCGCGGCCCTGGAGGACCCCGAGTGGACCGCCGCCGCCATCGCGGAGCACGGCGACCGCATCGCCGTGGGCCTCGACGTGCGCGGCACCACCCTGGCCGCCCGCGGCTGGACCCAGGAGGGCGGCGACCTGTGGGAGACCCTGGCGCGCCTGGACCGTGAGGGCTGCGCCCGCTACGTCGTCACCGACGTCAACAAGGACGGGATGCTCAAGGGCCCCAACCTGGAGCTGCTGCGTGACGTGTGCGCCCGCACGGACCGTCCGGTCGTCGCCTCCGGCGGCGTCTCGACCCTCGAGGACATCGAGGCCATCCGGGGGCTCGTGCCTGACGGCGTCGAGGGCGCGATCGTGGGGTCGGCGCTCTACCGGGGCGCGTTCACGCTGTCCGACGCCCTCGACGTGGCAGGCCGCCCGTGACCAGCCCTACGCCGCCGCACGACTCGGCCGGGATCCCCTTCGGTGGCCGGGAGCTGACCGGCACCGGGTTCGACGGGGACACCGGCGCCGCCGACCCCGCGCTGGTCGCCGCGATGTCCGACCCCGGGGACGAGCGTGCCCTCGTGGCCGCGGTCTCCGCGGCGCGCCTGCTGGTGCCGATCGTGGCCGAGCCCGTCTCCACCGACTCCACCGGCGAGCACGTCGTGGAGAAGCAGACCGACATGGCAGCCGTCACGCTGGTCGCCCCCGACGGCGCCCGGGCGCTGCCGGTCTTCAGCTCCATGCAGGCGATCGCCGCCTGGGACCCGCAGGCCCGCCCCGTACCCGTCACCGCGGCCCGCGCCGCCCAGGCGGCGGTCAGCGAACGGTGCGACGTGATGGTCCTCGACGTGGCGGGGGAGAGCGCGCTCGCCCTGCGCCCGAGCATGGTCTGGGCCCTGGCCCAGCAGCGCGAGTGGCTGCCGGCGCACGAGGACGACTCGGTGGCCCGCGCGGTCGCCGACGCGGTGCGTGAGCAGCCCGACGTCGTCGGTCACGAGCTCGCGGCCGGGGCGCCGGGCGAGGGGGTCCTGCGGGTGCAGCTCACGCTGGTGCCGGGTCTGGCCGCCGAACGGGTGCAGGCCGTGGCGACGGCCATCGGGGAACGCCTCGCCACCGACGGCGAGATCAGGGCCCGCATCGACGGCCTCGCCTTCTCGATCTCCTGAGCGACCTCAGCCGCCGTGCGGCGCGGGGAGCTCGGTGACGCCGGCGACCGCGTCGACCGGCAGGGCCCGGTACAGGTGGGGGAACGTCTCGCCCGTCGCAGGGTTGCCCACCTCGACCACGGGTGGCTCGGGCAGCCGGGACTCGTCGATCTCGAGCAGCAGCAGCGGGCCGGTCACGTCCCGGTAGAACGACCTGCGCACCACCGGCCACTGCTCGGCGGAGGAGCAGTGGATGAAGCCCTCGTCGGCGAGGGTGCGCCCACGGGTGGACTGCGTGTAGCTGCCCGTCCGCTGCGCCTGCCCCCAGTGCTCCGGCTCCGCCAGGTGGTAGATCGTCATCCGGGGAGCGTATGCCGCGTGCCCCGCGAAGAGGGCACGCGGCACGGCCCAGCTCGCTAGCTGCCCGCCTGCGTGCCGGTCTCGACGACGGGCTCGTGCAGGTCCTTGGCGTCGTCCGCCTCGCCGCCGGGGTTCGTGCCCCCGGAGCCCGCGCGCACGGCCTCCTCGATCTGCTTGCCGGTGTCGGCGTCCACGTTCTTCCAGTACTCGAACGCCCGCTCGAGCACGGGGCTTCGCACCCCGCCGAGCAGGTGGCCGGCCACGGTCTTCACGAACTGCTCGCGCTGGTCGTCGTCCCAGACCTCGCGCACCAGGGTGCCGGCCTGGCCGAAGTCGTCGTCGTCCTCGCGCAGCGTGTAGGCTTGGCGCACCATCGCGCCGTCGGACTCCCAGCTCTCCTCGGCCTCGCCGACCTGGTCGGCGTACCCGCGGCCCTCGCTGTTGGGTGCGTAGACGGGCTGGTCACCGTGGTGGTCGTAGGCCATCGGCCCGTCCTGCGTGTAGGTGTTGAGCTCGGCGACCGCCTTGGCCCGGTTCACCGGCAGCTGGTGGTAGTTCGGGCCGATCCGGTAGCGGTGGGTGTCTGCGTACGCGAACGCCCGCCCCAGCAGCATCTTGTCGGGGGAGAAGCCGATCCCCGGCACCAGGGCCGACGGCTCGAACGCGGCCTGCTCGACCTCGGCGAAGAAGTTCTCCGGGTTGCGGTTCAGGGTCATCGTGCCGACCTTGATGAGCGGGTAGTCCGAGTGCGGCCAGACCTTGGTGAGGTCGAACGGGTTGAGGTGGTAGGTCTTCGCGTCCTCGTACGGCATGACCTGCACCGACAGCGTCCAGCTGGGGTGCTCGCCGCGCTCGATCGCCTCGTACAGGTCGCGGCGGTGGAAGTCGGCGTCCTGCCCGGCGATGACCGTGGCCTCGTCGCCGGTGAGGCCCTGGACGCCCTGGTCGCTGTGGAAGTGGTACTTGACCCAGGACTTCTCGCCGGCCGCGTTGACCCACATGTAGGTGTGGGACCCGTAGCCGTTCATGTGCCGGAACGAGCGGGGGATGCCCCGGTCGCCCATGAGGTAGGTGACCTGGTGGGCGGACTCGGGGTTGAGGCTCCAGAAGTCCCACTGCATGTGGTTGTCGCGCAGACCCGAGCCGCCGCGGCGCTTCTGGCTGCGGATGAAGTGCGGGAACTTCATGGTGTCGCGGATGAAGAAGACCGGCGTGTTGTTGCCGACGAGGTCGTAGTTGCCCTCGGGCGTGTAGAACTTCAGCGCGAACCCGCGCGGGTCGCGCCAGGTGTCGGGGGAGCCCTGCTCACCTGCGACGGTCGAGAAGCGGGCCAGCATCTCGACCGTGCTCCCCTTCTGGAACAGCGCAGCCTTGGTGTGTGCCGAGACGTCCTCCGTGCAGACGAACTCGCCGAACGCACCGGAGCCCTTGGCGTGCACGTTGCGCTCGGGGATGCGCTCGCGGTTGAAGTGCGCCATCTGGTTCAGGAAGTGCACGTCGTGCAGGACGATCGGCCCGTCCGGGCCGATGGTGAGGCTGTTGCGGTCGCTGGGGGCGGGGGCGCCGGTGTCGGTCGTCGACCCGAGCCGGGCCTCCTCGCTCGGTGCGGTCCGGATCGACTCCGGCGTGGCCTGCTGGTCCGTCATCGCTGCTCCTTCGTGTGGTGGTGGTTGCGTTCTCTCGTCCCGACGCGGGCCCGAGCAGCGTCTCCACCCTCCATCCGGAACGCCCGTGCCGCATCCGGACGGTGGTCCGTTCGTCTCGACCCTGCTGTCAGGGGCCAAATCCGTTTGGCCGGTGTCGGTGCCTGCTGGGACAGTGGGGCAGTGCTCCACCGCTACCGCCGCGTCCTCGCCCTGCCGGCCCTGCGCCGGGCCCTCGTCCTGGGGTTCCTCGTGCGGCTGCCGGTGTTCACCGGGGGCATCGTCCTCACGCTCCACGTCGTGTCCGCCCTCGACCGCTCGTACGGCGCCGCCGGCCTGGTCTCGGCAGCCGCGACCGTCGCGATCGCGGTGAGTGGGCCGTGGCGCGGGCGCCTGCTCGACCGGATGGGCCTGCGGCGCGTCGTCGTGCCGTCGATCGTGGTCGCAGCTGCCTGCTGGTCGGTCGCGCCCTTCGTGTCCTACTGGCCGCTGCTCGTCCTGGCCTCGCTGGCCGGCCTCTTCGTGATCCCGGCGTTCTCCATCATCCGCCAGGCGATCATCGCCGCGGTGCCGGAGAGCGACCGCCGCACCGCGATCTCGCTCGACTCCGTCGCCATCGAGCTGTCCTTCATGGTCGGGCCGGCCCTCGGGGTCTGGGCGGCCACGGTGTGGCCGACGTCGTGGGTGCTGTTCGCCATCCAGATGCTCGGGGTGGCCGCAGGCATCCTGCTGTGGGTCGTCAACCCGGTGATCCGCGAGGAGGCCGCGCGCGAGGTCGACGACCAGGGTGTCGCCGTCGAGACGGCCTCGGCCGTGCGCCGCTCGGCGTGGTTCAGGCCCCCGTTCGTCGCCGTCTGCCTGAGCGCGTTCGCCGCCACCCTGGTGCTCGGCGGCTCCGACATCTCGTTCGTCGCGGCGCTGCGCGACTTCGGCACTCCCGCGTCCATCGGCTGGGTGCTGGCCGTGTGGGGCCTCGGCTCACTGGTCGGCGGCCTCGTCTACGGCGGGCTGCACCGGTCGGTCTCGGCGTTCTGGCTGCTCGGCGGGCTGGCCGTGGTCACCGCGCCGATGGCGCTCGCCTCCGGGGCGCCGTCGCTGGCGGTCCTGGGGTTCGTCGCCGGCCTGTTCTGCGCCCCGACGATCACCGCGACGGTCGACCAGGCCAGCCGCGTCGTGCCGGCGGACGCCCGGGGCGAGGCGATGGGGTGGCACGGGTCCTTCATGACCGCGGGCTCGGCGCTCGGTGCGCCGCTGGCCGGGGTCGCCATCGACCACGTCGCCTGGGGGGCCGGGTTCGTGGTGGTCGCCGTCGCCGGGCTCCTGCTGGCCCTCGTCGGCGCGGCCGCGACCTCCGGACGGGCCCGGCGCCACCGGGCCCACCGCGCCCAGCGGTCCGAGGACCGCGCCCGCGCCGCCGCGACCGTGTGACCCGGCGCCACCCAGCCCTGACTTCMTGCGGGCCTCGTGCAAAGCGGGTGTCGTTCGGCAACCAGTGGACGAATAGCCCCCGTGTTGCCGAACGACACCCGCTTTGCGGTGGTAGTCGAGCTGCGGCGGGCAGTCGAGTGCGACGAGTGGCCGAACCGGGCGGCTCAGACGACGGAGCCGGTGAGCTTCTCGCCGGGGCCCTGTCCGGGCGGGTCGGGGATGACCGACGCCTCGCGGAACGCCAGCTGCAGCGACTTGAGGCCGTCCCGCAGGGGAGCGGCGTGCTGGCTGCCGAGGTCCGGAGCCGAGGCGGTGATCAGGCCGGCGAGGGCGTTGATGAGGCGACGGGCCTCGTCGAGGTCGAGGTGGTCTGCCGCGTCCGGTCCCTCGGCCAGCCCGCACTTGACGGCTGCGGCGCTCATGAGGTGGATCGCCGCGGTGGTGATGACCTCGACGGCCGGCACCTCGGAGATGTCGCGGGTCTGCTGGGCCACGGCGGCGCCGGAGTCACCGGGACCGGCGGGGGACCCGGGTGCCGCGTCGGGGTCGGTCGGGTGGGGATTGGGAGATTCCGTGCTCACGCTGGTAGCCTTGCAGATCGACCGGCCGTGACCACGCACGGGGTCGCCTTGGGAATTTTCCGCGGCGGCCACGACAGGGCCACGGTGTGCAAGAGAAGCAGCACCTGCTTCCACCCGCGTCGACCACTTCGGTCGCCGGGTCCCCCGGGTCACCGAGGCGTAGGCCGCGGGCGTGAGCTCCGCAGCATACGGTCCCTCGGGGTCCCGTGACGGAACTGGTGAGGCTTCTCGCGCGACAGCGGCGAGGAGCCTCTTCTCGTTGGGTGCGGTCGGACGTTTCCCTGACCGAAGGAGCAGCACCATCAGCGAGCCTCGCATCAACGACCGCATCCGGGTTCCGGAAGTGCGGTTGGTTGGCCCCAACGGAGAGCAGGTCGGCATCGTGCGCGTCGAGGACGCGCTGCGGCTCGCCGCCGAGGCAGACCTCGACCTCGTCGAGGTCGCCCCGATGGCCAAGCCTCCAGTCGCCAAGCTCATGGACTTCGGCAAGTTCAAGTACGAAGCCGCACTGAAGGCGCGCGAAGCGCGCAAGAACCAGGTCAACACGGTCATCAAGGAGATCAAGCTCCGCCCGAAGATCGACCCGCACGACTACGGCACCAAGAAGGGCCACGTCGAGCGCTTCCTCAAGGGCGGCGACAAGGTCAAGGTGACGATCATGTTCCGCGGACGCGAGCAGTCGCGCCCCGAGCTGGGCTTCCGCCTCCTGCAGCGCCTCGCCGAGGACGTGCTGGAGCTGGGCACGGTCGAGTCCGCGCCCAAGCAGGACGGCCGCAACATGATCATGGTCCTGGCCCCCACGAAGAAGAAGTCCGAGGCGATGGCAGAGCAGCGCCGCGCACGGACCTCCGACTCGGGTCACGCCGCCCAGGCCGCCGATGCCCCCGTGGCACCCGCCGAGGCGCCGGAGGCCGCACCGGTCGCCGCGACGCCGGAGGCGACCCCGGTTGCCGACGCGACCGCTGCCCCCGAGGCGACGACGGCCGAGTAGGCCGCCCCCACCACGTAGTTCCGACCACTGGCCCCACCAGCTGGTCACGTTCCACCCGGCTACACCACCCCGGCCGCACCACCCCGGCCACGTCAACAGCAAGGAGATCGGCAGCCATGCCGAAGATGAAGACGCACTCCGGTGCCAAGAAGCGCTTCCGGATCACGGGCAAGGGCAAGGTCATGCGCGAGCAGGCCAACGGCCGCCACCTGCTCGAGCACAAGTCCTCGCGCTACACCCGCTCGATCGCGAACGACGTCGAGGTGTCCAAGCCGGACTCCAAGAAGGTCAAGAAGCTCCTCGGCCGCTGAGCCGAGCCCATCCACCCCATTGTTTGGCCGGGCTCAGCACGAAGCCTCGCAAGCAGATAGACAGCAAGGAGAACTCACGTGGCACGCGTGAAGCGGGCAGTCAACGCCCAGAAGAAGCGCCGGGTCGTCCTCGAGCGCGCCAGCGGTTACCGCGGGCAGCGTTCGCGGCTCTACCGCAAGGCCAAGGAGCAGGTCACCCACAGCCTCGGCTACGCCTACCGGGACCGTCGCGCCAAGAAGGGTGACTTCCGTCGCCTCTGGATCCAGCGCATCAACGCCGGCGCCCGCGCCAACGGCATGACCTACAACCGCTTCATCCAGGGCCTCAAGGCCGCGGAGATCGAGGTCGACCGCCGCATGCTGGCCGAACTGGCCGTCAACGACGAGGCTGCCTTCGCCGCGCTCGTCGAGATCGCGCGCGCGAACGTCCCGGCCGTGGCCGAGACCGCCAGCGCCTGATCCAGCGCGTCACCGCACCACTCGAGCGCCGGGACATGGCCCCGCCGTCCTCACCCCTGACCAACCCCCGGTCGGACAGGGTCAAGGCGGTCCGGGCCCTGTCCCGGCGCTCGGTGCGTGACAAGGCCGGCCGCTTCCTCGTCGAGGGACCCCAGTCGGTGCGGGAGGTCGTCCGCCACCGGCCCGAGCTGGTCCTGGACCTCTACCTCACAGCCGACGCCGCGGCGCGGTATGCCGAGGTCGTCGAGGCGGCACGCGCTGCCGACCTCTACGTCCACGAGGTCTCCGACGAGGTCCTCGCCGCGATGAGCGAGACGCCGACTCCCCAAGGGCTCACCGCCGTGTGCCGGGTGCCCGGCGCCTCGCTCGACGACGTCCTCTCCGGGTCGCCGCGGCTGCTCGTCCTGCTGACCAACGTGCGTGACCCCGGCAACGCGGGCACCGTCATCCGCGGCGCGGACGCCGCGGGTGCCGACGCCGTACTCGTCAGCGACGCCTCCGTGGACGTGCTCTCGCCCAAGGTCGTGCGCTCCACGGCCGGGTCGCTCTTCCACCTGCCGGTGGTGACCGGGCTGCCCGTCGAGGCCACCATCGACCGGCTGCGCGAGGCGGGCATCCGCGTCCTCGCCGCCGACGGTGCCGGCACCGTCCTGCTCCCCGACGTCGACCTCGCCCCGTCGCACGCGTGGGTGATGGGCAACGAGGCGTGGGGTCTGGAGGAGTCCGTCCGCGCCCGCTGCGACGAGGTCGTCCGGGTGCCGATCCACGGCAAGGCCGAGTCGCTCAACCTCGCCATGGCCGCCACGGTCTGCCTCTACGCGTCCGCGGCAGCCCAGAGGGGCTAAGGTTCGCGCCATGGACTACCGGCCCGGCTCCATCCTCGACCCCGAACGGGCAGCCCAGGCCAGTGAGCTGCTCCCGGACGGGCTCGTCGCGGCCGAGGCAGACGCCACCGTCAGCTTCCTCAACCGGCGCGCGACCCAGGTGCTCGGCATGCGTCGACGCGACCTGCTCGGCCGCGACATCCGCGAGGCGCTCATCCTGCGTGACAGCGACGGCACGGACTGGTGGGAGGCCACCGACCCCTGGTCCGGGATCAACATCCGCACCGGGCACCGGGAGAAGTTCCTCATGCTCGAGGGCGGCCGCGAGGTGCTGGTCACCGCCAAGTACCTGCGTCCCGCGCGCAACCAGCCGGTCAACCGGGTGCTCATCATGGTCCGCGACGCCGAGGCACGACGCCGGCTCGAGGCCGACCACGCGGCGCTCATCTCCACCGTGGCCCACGAGCTGCGGTCCCCGCTGACCTCCGTCAAGGGCTTCTCCTCGACCCTGCTGCGCCGGTGGGACCGGTTCACCGACGACCAGAAGCGGCTGATGATCGAGACGATCGAGGCCGACGCCGACCGGGTCACCCGCCTCATCACCGAGCTGCTCGACGTGTCGCGCATCGACGCGGGGCGCCTGCAGATCCGCCCGCAGCCGATCGACGTGGCCGCGGTGTTCGGCCGCCACGTCGAGCGGGCGGTCGCCAGCGGGCAGGACCGGGAGCGCTTCCGGGTCGAGGTGCCCGAGGACCTGCCCGAGGTGTGGGCCGACCCCGACCGGCTCGACCAGATCCTGTCCAACCTCATCGAGAACGCCTTCCGCCACGGCGACGGCGTCACCACGCTCGCGGCACTGCCGTCCGAGGGCGACTCGCAGGAGGGGCTCGCCGCCCGCGGCCACCGCACCACCGGAGTCGACCTCGTGGTGAGCGACGAGGGCAAGGGCATCACCCCCGACCACCGCGACCTCGTGTTCAGCCGGTTCTGGCACGGCTCGGGCCGCGGCAGCACCGGGCTCGGGCTCTACGTCGTCAAGGGCCTGGTCGAGGCGCACGGAGGCCAGGTGCGGGTCGAGTCCGCCGAGCCCAGCGGCGGCGCCCAGTTCCGCCTGACCCTGCCCTCGGAGCCTCCGGACTACCTCGCCTGAGTCGAGTGCTCGGAACCGGGTTGCGTGACTGGCAGGACAGCGGCCAGTCTGGGTGGATGCTCCTCGCCCACCTGCGATTTACCGCGCCTCCGGCCGCGGTCGCACTGCTGCGCTGAGGGTGTTCCCGCTCGCCGGAGGCTGAACCCCGACCGAGCGGCGCCGCCGCACGCCCCTAGACTCGGTGGGCCCGTTCCGGGCGCCGAGAGCACGCACCGCAGGTCCGCTCCTGCGACCCGTGTCGACAGAGGAAAAGGCATGTCTGGACCCAACACGCAGTACGACCCGGTCGAGGTCGCCGCACTGGACCCCGCGGCCGTCGAGCAGGCCGTGACCGATGCGCTGGCGGCGATCGCCGCCGCCGACTCGCTCGAGGCCCTCAAGGCCGCTCGCCTCGCGCACCAGGGCGAGAAGAGCCCCCTGGCCCTCGCCAACCGGGAGATCGGCGCCCTCCCGCCGAGCGCCAAGGCCGAGGCCGGCAAGCGCGTCGGGCAGGCCCGGGGCCGGGTCGGGCAGGCGCTGGCCGGCCGCCAGGTCGAGCTCGAGGCGGAGCGGGACGCGCGCATCCTCGTGGAGGAGACGGTCGACCTGACCGTCCGCACCCCGCGTCGCCCGCTCGGTGCGCGGCACCCGATCAGCCTGGTCTCCGAGCGGATCGAGGACATCTTCGTGGCCATGGGCTGGGAGATCGCCGAGGGCCCGGAGGTCGAGTCGGAGTGGCTCAACTTCGACGCGCTCAACCTCTCGCCGGACCACCCGGCCCGTGGTGAGGCCGACACCTTCTTCGTCGCCCCCGCCGGCTCCGGGCTGGTGCTGCGCACCCACACCTCGCCCGTGCAGGTGCGCACCATGCTCGACCGCGAGCCGCCCATCTACATCCTGTGCCCGGGCAAGGTGTTCCGCACCGACGACCTCGACGCCACGCACACGCCGGTGTTCCACCAGTTCGAGGGCCTGGTCGTCGACGAGGGCATCACCATGGCCCACCTCAAGGGAGCGCTCGACGCGTTCGTCCAGCGGCTCTTCGGCGACGGCATCGTCACCCGGCTGCGCCCCAACTACTTCCCCTTCACCGAGCCCAGCGCCGAGATCGACTGCCAGTGCTGGGTGTGCGGTGGCGCCGACGCGTCGTGCCGCACCTGCGGCGGCACCGGCTGGATCGAGCTCGGCGGCTGCGGCATGGTCAACCAGCGCGTGCTGCGCGCCGCGGGCGTCGACCCGCAGCGCTACTCGGGGTTCGCCTT
Source organism: Pedococcus sp. 2YAF34 (assembly GCF_052114585.1). Taxonomy (NCBI): domain Bacteria; kingdom Bacillati; phylum Actinomycetota; class Actinomycetes; order Micrococcales; family Intrasporangiaceae; genus Pedococcus; species Pedococcus sp. 2YAF34. The sequence continues at coordinate 18,628 of NZ_JBFRFA010000001.1, read as the reverse complement.
CGGCCTCGGCATCGAGCGGTCGCTCATGCTGCGCCACGGCGTGGGGGACATGCACGACATCGTCGAGGGAGACGTCCGCTTCTCCCGCCAGTTCGGAATGGAGATCTGATGCACGCGCCCGTGTCCTGGCTGCGCGAGCTGGCCGACGTGCCCGCCGACGCCACCGGTGCCGACATCGCCGCAGCGCTCGTCAAGGTCGGCCTCGAGGAGGAGGGCCTGAGCGGTGGCGACATCAGCGGCCCCATCGTCGTCGGCCGCGTCCTGACCGTCGAGCCCGAGCCGCAGAAGAACGGCAAGACCGTCAACTGGTGCACCGTCGACGTGGGCGACCACGGCCAGCGGGTCACCGAGGGCAAGGCCCAGGAGATCGTCTGCGGCGCCCACAACTTCTCCGCCGGTGACCTGGTGGTCTGCGTGCTCCCGGGTGGCGTGCTGCCCGGCGGGTTCGAGATCTCGGCGCGCAAGACCTACGGCCACGTCTCCAACGGCATGATCTGCTCGGCCCGCGAGCTCGGCCTCGGCGACGACCACGACGGCATCATCGTGCTCACCGAGCTCCTGGGCGCCGACGCCGCTGCGTCGCTCCAGCCCGGCGACGACGCCATCGCCCTGCTCGGCCTGGCCGACGAGGTCGTCGAGGTCAACGTCACGCCCGACCGTGGGTACTGCTTCTCACTGCGCGGCATCGCCCGCGAGTACGCCCTGTCGACCGGTGCCGCCTACCGCGATCCGGCCGACCTGCGCGTCGCCGAGGGTGATGGCACGGGGTACCCGGTCCACCTCACCGACGACGCGCCGGTCGAGGGCGTCGTCGGGTGCGACCGATACGTCGCCCGCGTCGTGCGCGGGGTGGACGTGGGCGCGGCGACACCGCAGTGGATGCGCAAGCGCCTCACCCAGGTGGGCATGCGCCCGATCTCGCTGGCCGTCGACGTGACCAACTACGTCATGATGCTGCTCGGCCAGCCTCTGCACGCGTTCGACCTGCAGACGCTGTCGGGCTCCGTGGGCACCCGCCGCGCCCGAGTGGGGGAGAAGCTCACGACCCTCGATGACGTGGCGAGGGCGCTCGACCCCGAGGACCTGCTCATCGTCGACGGCTCCGACACCCCTCTGGCGATCGCGGGCGTGATGGGGGGCGAGGCCTCGGAGGTCACGTCCGCCACGACCGACGTCCTCATCGAGGCGGCACACTTCGACCCGATCTCGATCGCGCGGTCGTCGCGCCGGCACCGCCTGGTGACCGAGGCCTCCAAGCGCTTCGAGCGCGGCGTCGACCCGGCCGTGGCCGCGGCCGCCGCCCAACTGGCCGTCGACCTGCTCGTCGAGCACGGTGGCGGCACCGCTGACCCTGGGGCCACCGACGTCGGCGAGCCGCGGACTCCTGCGGCGATCGCCTTCGACACCGCCCTGCCGACGCGCTACGTCGGCCTCGACTACCCGCGCGAGGAGGTGCTGTCCACGCTGCGCGCCATCGGGTGCGTGGTGCAGGACGACGCCGGTGACGCCGGTGACGACGTCGTGACCGTGCAGCCGCCGTCGTGGCGCCCGGACCTGGCCGACGGCCCGGACCTCGTGGAGGAGGTCGCCCGCGTCCGGGGGTACGACCAGATCCCCTCGGTGCTGCCCCAGCCCAAGGACGGCCACGGCCTGACCCACGGGCAGCGGGTGCGTCGAGTCATCGCGACGACCCTGGCCCAGCAGGGACTGGTCGAGGTGCTCACCTACCCCTTCGTCGCCCGCGACCTGTTCGACCGCCTCGGTTACGCCCCCGACGACTCGCGCCGGCGCGCCGAGGCCCTGGTGAACCCCCTGTCCGAGGAGGCGCCGCTGATGCGCACCTCGGTGCTCGACACCCTGCAGGACGCCTTGCGCCGCAACGTCGCCCGCGGTCACCGGGACGTCGCCGTGTACGAGGTCGGCCTGGTCACCGTTGGTCGTGAGGACGCCGCGGTGGCTCCGGTGCCCGGCATCGAGGTCCGGCCCGACGACGCGACGCTCGACCGCATCCGCGAGGCGGTGCCCGCCCAGCCGCGCCACGTGGCGATGGCCGCGGCGGGAGACGCCTCCGTGGCAGGTCCGTGGGGGCCGGCGCGGCCGTACGACGCCTCCGACGCGGTGGCATGGGTCCTCACCCTCGGCACCGCGCTCGGGCTCGAGCTCGAGGTGCAAGCGGCCGACCGCTCGCCGTGGCACCCGGGCCGCTGCGCGAGCATCTCCCTGCCCGACGGCACGGTGGTCGGGCACGCGGGCGAGCTGCACCCGAAGGTCACCGCGGCACTCGACCTCCCCGCGCGCAGCGTCGCTGCCGAGGTCGACGTCGACGGGCTCATCGCCGCGACCGGGACGCCCCGCCAGGCGGACGAGCTGTCCACCTACCCGGCCGCCCACACCGACGTGGCGCTGGTCGTTGACGAACAGGTTCCCGCCGGCCGTGTCGAGGCCGCCCTGCGCGCAGGAGCGGGGGAGGGCCTGGAGTCGGTGCACCTGTTCGACGTCTACCGCGGCGAGCAGGTCGGGGACGGGCGCAAGTCGCTGGCCTACCGCCTGACCTTCCGCGCCCCGGACCGCACGCTGACCACCGACGAGGTCAGCGCCCTGCGTGACGCGGCGGTCGCCGCCGCGGCCGAGCAGACCGGCGCGGTGCAGCGGTGAGCGCAGGTCCGGCAGAGGCGCGCCCTGTTGCAGTCGTGACTGGGGCCTCGCGCGGCATCGGCATGCACCTGGCCGACGCGTTCGAGCAGGCCGGGTACGTCGTCGAGCGCGGCTCCAGCGCGGTCGCCGACGTGACCGACCGCGCCGCCGTCGACCGATGGGTGGCCGACGTGGTGGACCGCCGCGGCCGAGTCGACGTCCTCGTCAACAACGCCGGCGTGATCGACACCGAGGTCCCCATCCACGAGGCCGACCCCGACGAGTGGTGGCGCACGATGGAGGTCAACGTCCTCGGTCCGTTCCTCGTGACCCGGGCCGTGCTGCCGCACATGCTCGCCGCCGGCTCGGGCCGCGTGCTCAACCTCAACAGCGGCGCCGGCGTCCGTCCGGGTGCCGTCGCGTCGGCCTACAACGCGAGCAAGACGGCGCTCGCCCGCGTCACCGGTTCCACGCAGCTCGCCGGCGAGGGGCGCGGCGTCCTGGCCTTCGACCTCGCCCCCGGGGTGGTCAGGACCGACATGACCGAGGCGATGACCGCGCACGAGGACCGCACCGAGTGGACCGACCCGGGTGAGGTGACCGCGTTGGCTCTGGCACTGGCCTCCGGCGAGCTCGACGTCTGGGCGGGTCGTATGGTGCGCGCCGGTGTGGACACGCCCGCCTCGCTGCACGACCGGGCCGCGGGCGGCCTGGACGACGTGGACCGCACCATCACGCTGATGCCGTGGGGCGACGACGACCCCCTCGGGTAGATGACGTGCGCCTCCACCGAGAGGACCGGGCGATGGTGTACCTCGGCGGTGGGCAACCGCTACCGTGGCCGGACCAACGGGAGGGGACACGGTGACGGGGACGACGCGACCGACGGTGGAGCACCGGGTGGAGGCTGCCGGGGAGCAGCCTGACTACTCGGGACGTGAGTTCAGCCCTGAGGAGGTCGAGGCAGGGGCGCACCGGGACTTCATCGGCGGGGTCTGGGACAGCCACGGCCAGCGCCAGCTGGACTACCAGGTGGGGCGTGGGCTCCAGCCGCACCACCGGGTGCTGGACATCGGGTGCGGGCCGTTCCGGGCCGGGCGGCACTTCGTCGACTACCTGGAGCCGGGCCACTACTACGGCATCGACGCCAACCGCTCCCTCATCCAGGCCGGCTACGACGTCGAGCTCTCGGACGCCCAGCGCGACCGCCTGCCCGTGACGAACCTGCGCGCCAACGACCGCTTCGACGGCGACTTCGGGGTGCTCGTCGACGTCGCCATGGCCCAGTCGGTCTTCACGCACGTCTCGCTCAACCACATCAGGCTCTGCCTGCACCGGACCGCCAAGGTGGTCCGGCCCGGTGGGTCGTTCTACGCGACCTTCTTCGAGCGTCCCGCCACGACCCCCGTGGACACGGTCATCCCGTCCAAGAAGGGCAAGCCGTTCTTCACGGAGAAGAACGTCTTCTGGTACTACCGCGACGACCTCGCGTGGGCTGCGTCGTTCGGTCCCTGGGAGTACCGCTACATCGGCGAGTGGGGGCACCCCGCGCACCAGAAGATGGCCCAGTTCGTCCGGCTCACCGACGCGGAGGCGGCCCGGCGCGCCCGAGCGGCGCAGGCGGGGCAGGCCTCGGCGCTCGGGCCCCAGGTCAGGCGGTTCGTACGGCGTGGCCGGCGCTGGGCCGCCCGTCACCTCGACCCGGGCTGAGCCGCGGACGCCGCGGACGCCGCGGGCGTCGCGGGCGTCGCGGGCGTCGCGGGCCGCCACCGGCCCCCCGCTGAATACTTTTGTCGTGCCGTGTATAGTCATGCGTCATGGTGCGAGTGGCAGTGGCGGGTGCGAGTGGCTACGCGGGCGGGGAGGTCCTCCGGCTGCTCCTGGCCCACCCGGACGTCGAGATCGGTGCCGTCACCGCGGCCTCGAGCGCCGGGCAGCTGCTCGGCGCGGTGCACCCGCACCTGACCCCGCTGGCGTCGCGCGTGCTCGGGGAGACGACGCCGCAGACCCTGGCCGGGCACGACGTCGTGTTCCTCGCCCTGCCCCACGGCCACTCGGGCGCGCTGGCCGCCGAGCTCGACGACCAGGTCGTGGTCGTCGACTGCGGCGCGGACTTCCGGCTGCGTGACGCGACCGCCTGGGAGGCCTTCTACGACACCCCCCACGCCGGCACCTGGGCCTACGGCCTGCCCGAGCTGCCCGTCGGTGGCGGCGGCCGGCAGCGCACGGCGATCCAGGGCCAGACCAGGGTCGCGGTGCCCGGCTGCTACCCGACCGCCGTGTCCCTCGCCCTGGCCCCCGGCTTCGCGGCCGGCCTGCTCGGCAGGGACGGCGTGGTCGTCGTCGCCGCCTCCGGCACCTCCGGGGCGGGCAAGGCGCTCAAGCCCCACCTGCTCGGGGCGGAGGTCATGGGTGCCATGTCGCCGTACGGCGTCGGCGGCACCCACCGGCACACCCCCGAGATCGAGCAGAACCTCACCGCCGCCGCGGGGGAGCCGGTCGCGGTGTCCTTCACCCCGACGCTCGCGCCGATGCCCCGGGGCATCCTCGCGACCTGTACCGCGCCGCTCGCGGAGGGCGTGGACCCCACCGCCGTCCGCGCGGCCTGGGAGGACGCGTATGCCGACGAGCCGTTCGTCCACCTGCTGCCGCAGGGGACGTGGCCGTCCACGGGCAGCGTCCTCGGCAGCAACCTCGTGCACCTCCAGGTCACCGTCGACGAGCGCGTCGGCAGGGTCGTGGTCGTGGCCGCGGTCGACAACCTCACCAAGGGCACGGCGGGCGCGGCGGTGCAGTGCATGAACCTCGTGCTGGGGCTGCCCGAGACGACCGGCCTGCCCGTGGCGGGGGTGGCGCCGTGAGCCTGCCGCTGCACCTGATGAGGCACGACCAGGACGTCGCGTTCGTGCGCCTGCCGGCAGGGGAAGAGCCGACGTGGGACTGGCGCACCGGCCCCCTGGCCTCCATCACCTACACCGACAGCGAGACCTCGCTCGTCGCCGCCTTCGACACGCTGCCCGACGGCGTGCGCCGCCAGGGCCCGCTCACGGCGTTCGAGATCGCCGGGCCGCTCGACTTCACCATGGTGGGTGTGCTCTCCGGGTTGCTGGAACCGTTGGCGCGCAAGGGGATCAGCATCCTGGCGCTGTCGACCTACGACACCGACTGGATCCTCGTCGACAGCGAGCGCGCCGACGACGCGGCCGACACCTGGCGGCGGGGCGGCAACACCGTCGCCCCGGCGCGGCTGACCGGAGGTGCGTCATGAGCGTCACCGCGGCCAAGGGGTTCAGCGCCGCCGGGGTGGCCGCCGGGCTCAAGAGCACCGGCGCGCCAGACCTGGCCCTGGTTGTCAACGACGGGCCGGACCACCACGCTGCCGCCGTCTTCACGAGCAACCGCGTCGAGGCCGCGCCCGTGACGTGGTCGCGCCAGGCCTGCCTCGACGGCCGGGTCGACGCGGTCGTCCTCAACTCCGGGGGCGCCAACGCCTGCACCGGGCCCCAGGGCTTCGCCGACACCCATGCCACCGCCGAGCGCGTCGCCGAAGTCCTGGGTGTGGCGTCCCACGACGTCGCCGTCTGCTCCACCGGCCTCATCGGCGAGCTGTTGCCCATGGACAAGGTCCTGGCCGGCGTCGACGCAGCGGCCGGCGCGCTGGGCCCCGACGGCGGGGAGGCGGCGGCGGTCGCCATACGCACCACCGACACGGTCCACAAGCAGGCCGTCGCCCACCGCGACGGCTGGACCGTCGGCGGCATGGCCAAGGGCGCGGGCATGCTCGCACCGGCGCTGGCCACGATGCTCGTGGTCGTCACCACCGACGCAGTGGTCGGCGAGGGCGTCCTCGACGGCGTCCTGCGGGAGGCCACGGCGACGACCTTCGACCGGGTCGACTCCGACGGGTGCCAGTCGACCAACGACACCGTCCTCCTGCTCGCCTCCGGCGCCTCGGGCGTCGCCCCTGGCCCGGACGAGCTGGCTGCCGCGGTGACGCAGGTCTGTGCCGACCTCGCGCGACAGCTCGTCGCCGACGCCGAGGGCGCCCACCACGACATCGCCATCGAGGTGGTCGGCGCCGCCAGCGAGGCCGACGCCCTCGAGGTGGCCCGGGCGGTCGCGCGCAACAACCTGTTCAAGTGCGCGGTGTTCGGCAACGACCCCAACTGGGGCCGCGTCCTCGCAGCGGTCGGCACGACGTCGGCGCAGTTCGACCCCCACGCCCTGGACGTCTCCATGAACGGTGTGCAGGTGTGCCGGTCCGGGGGAGTGGGCGAGGACCGGTCGCTGGTCGACCTCACGTCCCGCGAGGTGCACGTCGTCGTCGACCTGCACGCCGGCACCGAGGCCGCGACCATCTGGACCAACGACCTCACCCACGACTACGTCCACGAGAACTCGGCCTACTCGAGCTGAAGGAAGCCATGCCACCGTCCCCGAGCACCATCCGCGGCCACATCGGCGCCGCGGCCCTGCGCGTCGCCCAGGGCAAGGCGCAGACCCTGGTCGAGGCCCTGCCGTGGCTCGAGCGGTTCCGCGGGGCTCTGGTCGTCGTCAAGTACGGCGGCAACGCCATGGTTGACGACACCCTGAAGGCCGCGTTCGCCCAGGACGTGGCGTTCCTGCGCTACGCCGGCCTGCGCCCCGTCGTGGTCCACGGTGGCGGCCCCCAGATCGCGTCGATGCTCGACCGCCTCGGGCTACGCAGCGAGTTCGTCTCCGGCCTGCGGGTGACGACCCCGGAGGTGATGGACGTCGTCCGCATGGTGCTCACCGGCCAGGTCGGTCGTGAGCTCGTCGGCCTCCTCAACCAGCACGGCCCCGTCGCCGTAGGGCTGTCAGGAGAGGACGCCGGGCTGTTCGGCGCCCGACGCCGTGGCACGGTCGTCGACGGCGAGGACGTCGACCTCGGGCTCGTGGGCGACGTCGTCACCGTCGACCCCGGCGCGGTCCAGGACATCCTCGACGCCGGGCGCATCCCCGTGGTCTCCACCGTCGCACCGGACCTCGACGTCGACGGCCAGGTGCTCAACATCAACGCCGACACCGCGGCTGCTGCACTCGCGGTGGCCCTGGGCGCGCACAAGCTCGTCATGCTCACCGACGTCGAGGGCATCTACGCCGCGTGGCCCGACCCGGACTCGCTGCTGTCGTCGCTACCCGTCAGCGAGGCCCGGGACCTGCTCGACCGCGTCGACGCCGGCATGATCCCCAAGCTCGAGGCGTGCATCCGCGCCGTCGACCAGAGCGTGCCACAAGCGCACGTCATCGACGGCCGGCAGCCGCACTCGCTGCTCCTGGAGGTCTTCACCTCCGAGGGCATCGGCACCATGGTCGTCCCCGACGAGCCCAACCCCAGCGAGACGGAAGGCGGCCGGTGACCGTGACCCACAACGACGAGCTCCTCGCCCGCTACGAGAACTCGGTCCTGGGCGTGTTCGGCCGCCCACCGCTGGTGCTGTCCCACGGCGAGGGGTGCTGGGTCTGGGACGTCGACGGGCGCCGCTACCTCGACCTGGTGGGCGGCATCGCCGTCAACGCCCTGGGCCACGGCCACCCGGCCCTGGTCAGTGCCGTCAGCAAGCAGGCCGGCGAGGCCATCCACATCTCCAACCTGTTCACCTCACCGGCCCAGATCGCCCTGGCCGAGCGGCTCCTCGGCATCGCCGAGACCCCCGAGGGCTCCCGGGTCTTCTTCGCCAACTCGGGCGCCGAGGCCATCGAGGCCGCCATCAAGCTGAGCCGGCGCACCGGCCGTCCGGGCATCGTCGCTGCGGAGGGCGCCTTCCACGGGCGCACCACGGGGGCGCTGGCCCTCACCCACAAGGCGGCCTACCGCGAGCCGTTCGCCCCGCTCATGCCCGGCGTCTCCCACGTCCCGTACGGCGACGAGGAGGCCCTGCGCGCTGCCGTGGGACCGGACACCGGTGCTGTCGTCCTCGAGCCCGTCCAGGGCGAGGCGGGCGTGCTCGACGCGGACGCTGCATACCTGCGCCTGGCCCGGGAGCTCACCTCGGCGGCGGGTGCCCTGCTGGTCCTGGACGAGATCCAGACGGGTATCGGGCGCACCGGCACGTGGTTCGCGTTCCAGCAGGCGGGCGTGGTGCCCGATGCCATCACGGTGGCCAAGGGGCTCGGCGGGGGTGTGCCGATCGGGGCGCTCGTGACGTTCGGACCCGCGGTCTCCGGACTGCTCACCGCCGGCCAGCACGGCTCCACCTTCGGGGGCAACCCGCTCGCGGCCGCGGCCGGGCTCGCCGTCATCGACACCGTCGAGGCCGAGGGGCTGCTCAGCCATGCCGCGCGGGCAGGGGAGCACCTCGTCGAGGCCGTGACGGCGCTGGGCCACCCGCTCGTCGCCGGGGTGCGGGGCCGTGGGTTGCTCCGCGCGATCACCTTCACCGCGCCCGTGGCCGCCCAACTCGCTGCCGCCGCCCGTGACGCGGGGTTCATCGTCAACCCCGTCGCGCCCGACGCGCTGCGGCTCGCCCCGCCGCTCGTCGTCACCCTCGACCAGCTCGACACGTTCGTCGCCGCCCTGCCTGCCCTGCTCGACGCCGCCACCGCCCCGGAGGAGAACCCGTGACCCGCCACTTCCTGCGCGACGACGACCTGACCGCCGAGGAGCAGACCCTGGTCCTGCAGCGCGCGCTGGAGCTCAAGGCGGCGCCGTTCTCCCGCCGCCCCCTGGAGGGTCCCCGGACCGTCTCGGTGGTCTTCGACAAGCCCACGCTGCGCACGCAGGTGTCGTTCGCCGGCGCCATCAGCCAGCTCGGCGGCCTCCCACTGGTCGTCGACGGCAACCTCGCCCAGATCGGCACCCGGGAGTCCATCGCCGACGTCGCCCGCGTCCTCGGCCCGCAGTCGGCCGCGATCGTGTGGCGCACCCACGGCCAGGACCGCATCGAGGAGATGGCCCGGTACGCCGGTGTCCCCGTCGTCAACGCCCTCACCGACGAGTTCCACCCCTGCCAGATCCTCGCCGACCTGCTCACCGTCCTCGAGCACAAGGGCAGCCTGAAGGGCCTGACGCTCGCCTACGTCGGCGACGGGGCCAACAACATGGCGCACTCCTACCTGCTGGGCTGCGCCCTGGCCGGCATGCACGTGCGCATCGGCACGCCGCCGAGCCACCAGCCCGACGCCGCGATCCTCGCCAGGGCGCAGGAGATCGCCGCCGAGCAGGGCGGGTCGGCCACCGTGCACGCCGACGCGGCGCAGGCCGTGGCCGGCGCCGACGCGGTCGTCACGGACACCTGGGTCTCGATGGGCATGGAGGAGCAGAAGGGCGACCGGCAGGGCGCCGACAGCCCCTTCGTCCCCTATGCCGTGACCGAGGAGCTGATGGCCGGCGCCGACGCCGACGCGCTGTTCCTGCACTGCCTCCCGGCCTACCGGGGCTTCGAGGTGGTCTCCGCGGTGATCGACGGGCCGCAGTCGGTGGTCTGGGACGAGGCCGAGAACCGGCTGCACGCCCAGAAGGCCCTGCTGTCCTTCCTCCTCGAGGGGCCCGCGTGACCATCGCCGCCACCCGCACCGGTCGCCAGCGCCGCATCGTCGAGCTGCTCGGCCGCCACGAGGTGCGTTCGCAGGGCGACCTGCTCGGCCTCCTCGCCCAGGACGGCATCGAGGTCACCCAGGCCACGCTCTCGCGCGACCTGCTCGACCTCGGCGCCGTCAAGGTGCGGTCGGGGCGCGCGCTCGTGTACGCCGTGCCGGGAGAGGGCGGCGACCGCACCGCGCGCCCGGCCCCCGACGGCGGTGAGGTGAGTGCCCGGCTGCGACGGGTGTGCGAGGAGCTGCTCGTGACGGCCGAGCCGTCGCACAACCTCGTGGTCCTGCGCACGCCCCCCGGGGCGGCGAGCTTCCTGGCCTCGGCGCTCGACCACACCACCCTGCCGGGGGTGCTCGGCACCATCGCCGGCGACGACACCATCATGGTGATCACCACCGGTGCGCCGGCGAGCAGGAGCACCGCGGCGACCCTGTTGGCGCTCGCCAGTGACTGACGCGGGACGCCCGCCCCCGCGGCGCACCACCCCGTACACCGGCGGCCGCCCCCCAGCAGCCGCCCACCAGGACACCACCCCGCCCCTCCCGCCACACCACCCAGGAGCACCCGTGAGCCCCGTCACCGAGCACACCCCCGACCCCGGCACGACGCCGTCCGAGTCCCGGGTCAGCCTGTGGGGCGGTCGCTTCGCCGGGGGGCCGGCGGACGCGCTCGCGGCGCTGAGCCGGTCCACGCACTTCGACTGGAGGCTCGCGCCGTACGACATCGCGGGCTCGCGCGCCCACGCCCGGGTGCTGCACGCAGCCGGCCTGCTCGACGAGGCCACGCTCGCGGAGATGCTCGAGGGGCTGGCGCAGCTCCTCGCGGACGTCGAGTCCGGTGCCTTCGCGCCGGGCGAGGACGACGAGGACGTGCACACCGCCCTGGAGCGGGGCCTGATCGAGCGTGCCGGGGCCGACGTGGGAGGCCGCCTGCGCGCCGGGCGGTCCCGCAACGACCAGGTCGCCACGCTCTTCCGCATGTACCTGCGCGACCACGCCCGCGTGGTCGCGGCGCTGGTGCTCGACGTCGTCGACGCCCTGGTGTCGCAGGCGGCACGCCACGAAGGGGTCGCGATGCCCGGACGCACCCACCTCCAGCACGCCCAGCCCGTCCTGCTCGGCCACCACCTGCTCGCCCACGCCTGGGCGCTGCTGCGCGACGTCCAGCGCCTGCAGGACTGGGACGTCCGGGCTGCGGTCTCGCCCTACGGTTCGGGCGCGCTCGCCGGCTCCTCGTTGGGCCTGGACCCCGAGGCGGTCGCCTCCGACCTCGGCTTCACGACGTCGGTGGAGAACTCGATCGACGGCACGGCGTCGCGGGACTTCGTGGCCGAGCTGGCCTTCGTCGCCGCGATGACCGCGGTCGACGTCTCCCGGCTGGCCGAGGAGGTCGTGCTCTGGGCGACCAAGGAGTTCTCCTTCGTCAGGCTCGACGACGCCTACTCCACGGGGTCGAGCATCATGCCGCAGAAGAAGAACCCCGACGTGGCCGAGCTCGCGCGCGGCAAGGCCGGCCGGCTGGTGGGTGACCTCGCGGGTCTGCTGACCACGCTCAAGGCGCTGCCGCTGGCCTACAACCGCGACCTCCAGGAGGACAAGGAGCCGGTCTTCGACGCCGTCGACACCCTCGAGCTCCTGCTGCCCGCCTTCAGCGGGATGGTCGAGACCATGGAGTTCGACACCGAGCGGCTGGCCTCCCTAGCGCCGCAGGGGTTCTCGCTCGCGACCGACGTCGCCGAGTGGCTCGTGCGCGAGGGGGTGCCTTTCCGCGTCGCCCACGAGGTGGCCGGCGCCTGCGTGCGCGAGTGCGAGGAGCGGGGTATCGAGCTCTGGGACCTCACGGACGCGGACCTTTCCGCCATCTCGGAGCACCTGACCCCCGGCGTCCGCGACGTGCTCAGCGTCGAGGGTTCCCTCGCCTCACGGGACGCCAAGGGCGGCACGGCACCGGCCCGGGTCGCCGAGCAGCTGGGGCGGGTGCGCGAGGCGGTCGCCTCGGCCCGCGCCTGGGCGGCGACGCCCATCGCGGTCCGCTGACCGAGAGGTCGGCCCAAACAGCCGGCCGAAGCAGCGGTCCCCAGAAACGCGTTCGGCGGAGTGCCACGAATTCGGGCTGCCTTCGCGCTAGGTTCGGTGACGTGGGTCACAGTCGACCCGCCTCGACCTCCGCGACAAGGACGGTGCCATGGGTGTCAGCGACGACCTCACAGCAGCTGCGGGTCACGTGGCCGGACTCCGACGGGCGGTGACCGCGCTCACCAAGGAGCTCGGCAACACCCTCGACCTCCAACGGCTGCGCGACGACGTCGTCCGACTCGCCGACGACGTCGACCTCGTGGCCCGGGGTGCCGGTGTCGGCTCCCAGGACCGCGCCGGGGGCCCCGGCGAGATCGTGTTCATCCCCGACGAGGACTACGACCCGGCGCTCTGGTCGGACGCCGAGGACGAGGGCGTCGGTCCGTCCCGGGGCCGCTGAGGTGTCGAACGCCCCCTTCAGCGGAGGCGTCCACGCCCCCGGCCGGGCCAGGATCGCTGCACGCACGCTCCGTGAGGACCGGTGGTGGCTGCAGCCCTTCGTCACCTTCGTCTGCTTCAGCGCGTGGCTGCTCTACGGCCTGGTCCGCGCCAGCCTCCAGAAGGACTACTTCGTCGCCGACTACGGCTACCTCACGCCCTTCTACTCGCCGTGCCTGTCCACGTCGTGCGAGCCCGGGTCCGCCCACTTCGGGACGCCGTTCGGTGAGTGGCCGGCGCTGATCCCGTTCGCGGCCCTGACGCTGCCGTTCCTGCTGCTGTTCCGGCTGACCTGCTACTACTACCGCAAGGCCTACTACCGCTCGTTCTGGATGAGCCCGCCGGCCTGCGCGGTCCCGGAGGCGCACCGCGACTACTCCGGTGAGACGCGCTTCCCGCTCATCATGCAGAACCTCCACCGCTACTTCTTCTACGCCGCGGTGCTCATCAGCCTCATCAACACCTACGACGTGTTGCACGCCTTCCGGGGCAAGGACGGCGGTTTCGGACTCGGCCTCGGCACGCTGATCCTGATCGCCAACGTCGTCCTCCTCTGGTGCTACACGCTCGGGTGCCACTCCTGCCGCAACATCGTCGGGGGCCGGCTCAACCACTTCAGCAAGCACCCGCTGCGCTACAAGGCGTGGGGCCTGGTGGGCAGGCTGAACGCCCGGCACATGACGTTCGCGTGGGTGACCCTCGGCAGCCTCGTCGTCACCGACGCCTACATCGCCCTGGTCTCCGCCGGGACGATCTCCGACCTGCGGATCATCAACTAGGGAGCGCGTGTGACCGACGCCGAACGTCCACAGGGCCGCGAGGGCCTCGACGCCGAGAGCCCCGAGCGGCACGAGTACGACGTGATCGTCATCGGTGCGGGTGGGGCCGGCCTGCGGGCGGCGATCGAGGCGCGCGAGCAGGGGCTGCGCACCGCCGTCATCTGCAAGAGCCTGTTCGGCAAGGCGCACACGGTGATGGCCGAGGGCGGCATCGCCGCGTCGATGGGCAACGCCAACGCCAAGGACAGCTGGCAGGTCCACTTCCGCGACACCCTGCGCGGCGGCAAGTTCCTCAACAACCCGCGCATGGCCGAGCTGCACGCCAAGGAGGCGCCGCAGCGGGTGTGGGAGCTCGAGACCTACGGTGCGCTGTTCGACCGCACCAAGGACGGCCGCATCAGCCAGCGCAACTTCGGCGGCCACGAGTACCCGCGGCTGGCCCACGTCGGCGACCGCACCGGCCTGGAGCTGATCCGCACCCTGCAGCAGAAGATCGTCAGCCTGCAGCAGCAGGACCGCCGCGAGACCGGCGACTACGAGTCCCGCCTGCGGGTGTTCGCCGAGCTCACCGTCACCGACATCCTCAAGGACGCCTCGGGCGCGGTGTCGGGCGCCTTCGGCTACTGGCGCGAGACGGGACGGTTCGTCCACTTCTCGGCGCCGGCGATCGTCCTGGCCACCGGGGGGATCGGCAAGTCCTTCAAGGTCACCAGCAACTCCTGGGAGTACACCGGCGACGGCCACGCCCTGGCCCTTCGCGCCGGCGCGGCCCTGATCAACATGGAGTTCATCCAGTTCCACCCCACCGGCATGGTCTGGCCCCCCTCGGTCAAGGGGATCCTCGTCACCGAGTCGGTCCGTGGCGACGGGGGAGTGCTGCGCAACTCCGACGGCAAGCGCTTCATGTTCGACTACGTCCCCGACGTGTTCCGGGGCCAGTACGCCGACTCCGAGGAGGAGGCCGACCGCTGGTACGAGGACCCGGAGAACAACAAGCGACCGCCCGAGCTGCTGCCCCGGGACGAGGTCGCCCGGGCGATCAACAGCGAGGTGAAGGAGGGTCGCGGATCACCCCACGGCGGTGTCTTCCTCGACGTCTCGACGCGGCTGCCGGCCGAGGAGATCATCCGCCGGCTGCCCTCGATGCACCACCAGTTCAAGGAGCTCGCCGACGTCGACATCACGGCCGAGCCGATGGAGGTGGGGCCCACGTGCCACTACGTCATGGGTGGCGTGGAGGTCGACGCCGACACGGCGGCCACGGCGGTGCCCGGGCTCTACGCCGCGGGCGAGGTGGCTGGTGGCATGCACGGCTCCAACCGCCTGGGTGGCAACAGCCTGTCGGACCTGCTGGTGTTCGGTCGACGCGCGGGACTTGGCGCCGCGGAATACGTTGCGGGGCTTGGTGGCTCGCGTCCGTCGACGAGTGAGGCCGACGTCCTGGCCGCGCTGGAGACGGCGCTGGCGCCCTACCGCGAGGCGGACGAGAACCCGTACGCGCTGCACAGCGAGATGCAGCAGAAGATGAACGACCTCGTCGGGATCATCCGCCGGGAGGGCGAGGTCCGCGAGGCCCTCGAGGTGCTCGACGAGCTGGACGAGCGGGCGAAGAACGTTGGTGTGCAAGGGGGACGCGCGTTCAACCCCGGGTGGCACCTCGCGCTCGACCTGCGCAACATGCTGGCCGTCTGCCGCTGCGTGGCGATGGCGGCCCTGGAGCGGACCGAGTCCCGTGGCGGCCACACCCGCGAGGACTTCCCGGGCATGGACCCGAAGTGGCGTGGCGTCAACCTCGTGTGCACCCTCGAGGGCGACGGGGGGATCGCCCTGCGGCACCAGCCGGTGCCGGAGATCCGGCAGGACCTGCTCGAGCTCTTCGAGCGCACCGAGCTGGCCAAGTACCTCACCGAGGGCGAGCTGGCCCGCCGCGACGGTCCGGGTGCAGCGCAGCAGAGCGACGACGGGAGCGGGGCATGAGCTACGACGCGAGGTTCAAGGTGTGGCGTGGCGACGCCGACGGCGGTGGCCTGCAGGACTACACCGTCGAGGTCAACGAGGGGGAGGTCGTCCTCGACATCATCCACCGGCTCCAGGCCACGCAGGCCCCCGACCTCGCGGTCCGGTGGAACTGCAAGGCGGGCAAGTGCGGCTCGTGCAGCGCCGAGGTCAACGGCCGCCCGCGCCTGCTGTGCATGACGCGGATGAGCACCTTCGAGGAGAGCCAGACCATCACGGTGACGCCGCTGCGCACGTTCCCCGTGCAGCGCGACCTTGTCACCGACGTGTCCTTCAACTACCAGAAGGCCCGTGAGGTGCAGGCGTTCACGCCGCCGGAGGACCTGCAGCCCGGCGACTACCGGATGCAGCAGGTCGACGTGCAGCGCAGCCAGGAGTTCCGCAAGTGCATCGAGTGCTTCCTGTGCCAGGACGTCTGCCACGTGGTGCGCGACCACGAGGACAACAAGCAGGCCTTCGCCGGGCCCCGGTTCCTCATGCGGGTCGCCGAGCTCGACATGCACCCGCTCGACACCGCTGACCGGCGGCCGGCCGCGCGTGAGCAGCACGGCCTCGGCTACTGCAACATCACCAAGTGCTGCACCGAGGTCTGCCCCGAGCACATCAAGATCACCGACAACGCCCTGATCCCCCTGAAGGAGCGCGTCGTGGACCGTCACTACGATCCCGTGGTGTGGCTCGGCTCCAAGATCCGCCGGCGCAAGGACTGAGCGAGGTCCTGCGCGGCGAACGGCTGCCGCGGTCGTTCTTCGCCCGCGACGTCCTCACCGTCGCCCGGGAGCTGCTCGGTGCCACGGTCTCCCACGCCGGTGTGCGCATCCGGCTCACCGAGGTGGAGGCGTACGCGGGGCAGGCCGACCCCGGGTCGCACGCCTTCCGCGGCCCCACCCCGCGCACCGAGGTGATGTTCGGTCCCGCGGGTCACCTCTACGTCTACTTCACCTACGGCATGCACTGGTGCGCCAACGTCGTGTGCGGCACCGAGGGCAGCGCCAGCGCGGTCCTGCTGCGGGCCGGCGAGGTGGTCGAGGGGGAGGACGTCGCCGCTGCGCGGCGTGAGGGGGTACGCCGCCGCGACTGGGCGCGCGGGCCGGCTCGGCTCGCCACGACGCTGGGCGTCGACGGCGCGCTCACCGGTGCCGACGCCTGCGTGCCAGGGTCGGTCGTGGCGTTCCACGCCCCCGCGGCGGGAGCCGGGACCGGTGAGGTGCACACCGGCCCGCGGGTCGGTGTCGCAGGGGCCGGGGGCGACGCCCTGGCGCACCCGTGGAGGTTCTGGCTCGCCGACGAGCCCACCGTCTCGGTGTACCGGCCCGCGAAACCCCGTCCACGGCGCGGACCGTCATAGGGCAGGCTGTGCCCGTGCGCGCGGTCCCGCGAGGCACGACGACCGGACAAGGAGAACCCACACCGTGAGCGACATCCTCGACGAGCTGCAGTGGCGAGGGCTGGTGGCGCAGACCACCGACGAGTCCGCGCTGCGCCAGGCACTCGCCGACGGGCCGATCACGGCGTATTGCGGCTTCGACCCCACGGCTCCGTCGCTGCACTTCGGCAACCTCGTGCAGCTGGTCGTCATGCGGCACCTGCAACGAGCGGGCCACCGCATCATCTGCCTCGTGGGTGGCTCCACGGGACTGATCGGCGACCCGCGCCCGTCCTCGGAGCGGGTCCTGAAGACCAAGGAGCAGACGGCCCAGTGGGTCGCCGGCATCCAGGAGCAGGTGCGTCCCTTCCTCGACTTCGAGGGCGACAACGCCGCCATCATGGTCAACAACCTCGACTGGACGGCGCCGATGTCGGCGCTGGACTTCCTGCGCGACATCGGCAAGCACTTCCGGGTGAACCAGATGGTCAAGAAGGACGCTGTCGCCGCGCGGCTGAACAGCGACGAGGGCATCTCCTACACCGAGTTCAGCTACCAGATCCTCCAAGGCCTGGACTACCTACAGCTCTACCGCGACTACGGCTGCACGCTGCAGACCGGTGGGCAGGACCAGTGGGGCAACCTCACCGCCGGTTCCGACCTGATCCACCGGGTGGAGGGGAGGTCGGTGCACCTGCTGACGACCCCGCTGATCACCGACGCGTCGGGCACCAAGTTCGGCAAGAGCGAGGGCAACGCCATCTGGCTCAACGCCGAGATGACCAGCCCGTACGCCTGGTACCAGTACTGGATCAACGTCGAGGACGCCTCCGTCGTCAAGCTGCTCAAGGTCTTCACCGATCGCAGCGCCGACGACATCGCCCGGCTCGAGCAGTCGCTGGAGGAGAAGCCGTTCCTGCGTGAGGCACAGAAGGCGCTGGCCGCCGACGTGACGACGCTCGTGCACGGTGCCGAGGCGACGGCCGCGGTCCAGGCGGCGTCCGAGGCCCTGTTCGGCAAGGGTGACGTCACCGCGCTGGACGCCCGCACCCTCGGCGACGCCACCGGGGAGCTGCCCGGGGGAGCGGTGTCCGTCGGGATGTCGGTGACCGATGCGCTCGTCGCCGTCGGCCTGGTCGACTCCCGCAACGCCGCGCGCCGGGCGATCGGCGACGGCGGGGCCTCGCTCAACAACGTCAAGCTGTCCGACCCCGAGCGGGTGCTCGAGGAGGACGACTTCCTGCACGGGGCGGTCGCCCTGCTGCGGCGTGGGCGCAAGTCCCTGGCGGCCGGGCGCAGGGTGGCTGAAGAGGGCGCAGCCCGCTGACCTGCGGATTTGTCTTTCGCGTCGAGTCCCGTCTAATGTTCTCGACGTCAGCCCGACAGGGAGGAACGGACACCACCGCGGTCACCACCGCGAAGAAGGCCGGTCCCGGGGCTGAACCCCACATGCAGTACAGTTCTTCTCCGGCGCGCTTCGGTGCGCCGCACAGCAAGAGCGTGGGGGGCTTTCCACCACGGTTTTCCCCGCCGCAGAGCGGATTTGGGAAAACGACGCAGGAAAGCATAAGATTGAGAGGTTGCCTCGGAGGCTTCGCACGAAAGCGAGCCGAAGATGTGCGTCCGATCCTTGAGAACTCAACAGCGTGTCAAAAATCGATGCCAATTACCTCGTCTCTGGGGTGCCGGCTGCTGGCCTTTCTGGTTGGTGGTTTGGTGTTCTGGAACGAAAATCCTTTGGTTGAACATTGAATGCTAGTGATTT